>CAITMP010000179.1 GCA_903893525.1 uncultured Acidobacteriia bacterium
ATCGGGTCGCTATCAGTGGGTGCAATTCGACGGTTTCGGGCATAAGCGTTGGATGCCGGTTCAGCCCTCTCCGATGCGTTTTCCCTCTTGGCCCCGTGGCCTTATCCGTTCGTTGATAGGTTGGTGGAACGCTTTGCCAACCATTGGGATTGCCGGCCAATCCAACTGGCAAGCGGTTGCCCCAGGCGGGCCGGACCTCACCGGCCTTGGCGGGTCCATGGTTGGGACGGCTGGCACTCCGGAACCAAGCTCCGTCCTGCTCGTGGCGTCGGGGATGTCGGCCTGTTCGGCCTGGCGACCCGCCGCCGTTCCGTGCTGTAGTCAGGCCGACTTTTTCGGTTCCTTTTGTCTCCACTCCTCCCCCTGCGATGCGTTTTCCCTTTTCGTCGTTTGTAACAAGATAGAATCAACATTGCCCTACTCCGTTGCAAAACATGACAGATAAGAAACTGCAAGTCGTCCCGCTCGGCGGCCTCGGCGAGTTCGGAATGCACATGATGGCGATTCGCTATGGCGACGACATCATCGTGATCGACGCCGGAATGATGTTCCCGGAGGACGACCTGCTCGGTGTCGATATCGTCACCCCGGATCTCACATATCTCAAGGACAACCGCCAGCACGTCCGCGCGTTGCTCCTCACCCACGGCCACGAAGACCACATCGGAGCAGTCGCATTCTTCCTCGAAGAGTTCGATGTGCCCGTCTACGGCACCCCCTTCACGCTCTCCCTGGTGGAGCGGCGTTTGGAGGAGTACGACGTCGATACCCCGACTGTCGTGCCCGTCAAGCCCAAGGACATCGTCAAGATCGGACCCTTCTCCGTCGAGTTCATCCATGTCACGCACTCCATCGTGAGCTGCGTCGCGATGGCGATTTCGACTCCTCTCGGTGTCATCATCCACACCGGTGATTTCAAGGTCGATCCCACCCCGATTGACAACGAGATGTTCGACCTCCACACCCTGGCCGACTACGGCAAGCGTGGGGTCCTTCTCCTCCTGTCGGATTCCACCAACGCAGATCGGCCCGGTTATTCCGATTCCGAGCGTGCCGTCCGTCCGCGCCTCGAAGATGTTTTCAACCGCGCAGAGAACCGGCTCTTCGTCTCCTGCTTCAGCTCCTCGATCCACCGCTTGCAGCTGATCCTCGACCTCTCCCGCGACTTCGGCCGCAAGGTCGCGCTGATCGGCCGCAGCATGATCTCTGTGACCGAGATTGCCCACCGGCACGGACTGCTCAGCATCCCCGACGGTGTTCTAATCCGCCCGCAGGATGTGGCGTCCACCAAGAAGTCGAAGGTGACCGTGCTGATCTCCGGTACCCAGGGCGAGCCGATGTCGGCGCTTTCCCGCGTTGCCGTCGATAGTCACAAGAACATTTCGATCCACCCCGGCGACACCGTGGTGCTGAGTTCCCGCATCATCCCAGGCAACGAGAAGACCATCTTCCGGATGATCGACCACCTCTCCAAGCGCGGGGCCGACGTGATGTACGGCAGCATGAATCCGCCGCTCCACGTTTCCGGTCACGGGTCGATGGAAGAGCTTCGGCTGGTTCTGAATCTGGTCCGCCCCCGTTACTTCGTGCCCGTGCACGGCGAGTACCGGCAAATGGCGAAGCACGTCCGTCTGGCGTCGCACTTGCGCGGCATCGGCTTGGAGGAGTGCTTCATCATGGAGACCGGCGACGTCCTTGAGTTCGACAAGCGCGGTGCCCGGAAGAATGGCCGTGTAACCGTTGGCCGCGTGTGCATCGATTCCGGTGCCGTCGGTGAAGTCGTCGGCGACATGGTGATCCGGGACCGCAGGTTGATTTCCGAAGATGGAATCGTCCTGCCGATCTTGGCGATCAACAAGAGCACGGGACGGATTGAAACCTCCGAGATCGTCAGCCGCGGGTTTGCGCTCGAGGGCGACGCGGACTTCATGCGGACCGCCCGCGAAGTGGTTGCCCGTACCTTGGAAAGTTCCAGCGCCGAGGAAAAGGGCGATCCGGGCGTCATCAAGGAAAAGATCCGCAATGATCTCAAGCGCTTTATCAACCGCGAGACGCAGCGCCGCCCGCTGATAACACCGGTCATCCTGGAGATCTGACCGCAGGATGGATTTGGCAGGAATCCGTGGGCTGGTGGAAGCGCTGTCGGTGAATGACCGGCAGGAGCTTCTGCGTTGGCTCAGGGATTCCGAGGCCGCCCGGAAACGCGGGGAGATGGCGCGGTCCTACGGTGCCACCGCCACTGCCCTGTTCGAGTTCGCCACGGCCTTGCTGGGGCATGCCCGGCGTCTGGCCTCAAAGATTGGATCGGCTCTGCGTAGCGGTCCCGCTAGCGGCGAAACGCTGCGGGGGGCAGTTGTTTGGTCGCTGCTTGCCGTGCTGATGTTTGTTCTCGGCGAGGGGGCCGTATTCCGGTCCGGCTGGTATTTCAAATACGTTCAGCCGGAGTCCTCGGCTGGCCAGCTAACTTTCCAAGTGTTCTGGTTGCAGCACGAATTGCCTGCGAAGGTGCCTGAGGTTGGGGTTGCTGGTGATTCGAGGATTGCCGAGGGCTTCTCCGCCAGAAGGGCCAGTCTAGCTTCCGGTGGGCGACTGCATTTTTGGAACATCGGAGTCCCTGGCTCGTCGCCCAGGACGTGGTACTACCTGCTCCGCGAGGGTGACCCGGACAGAACCCGCTTCCGCACGGTCGTCCTCGGGATCGACCGATACGAGGACATAGACCGTACCGAGGATCTCCGCGACCGCCCCACCGATCTTTTCTACGTCGCCAGCCAGCTCCGGCTGACCGATTGCCTGGATTTTGCGGCCAGCCACCCCGATCCCGAAGTCCGCCGCGATGCGTGGTCCGGATGCCTGTTCAAAGGAATCCCCATGCGGCGCGATCTGCTGGATTTCCTTTCCTCTCCCGGGAAACGGTTGGAAGCCGCCAGGGATTGGCGCAACCGCGGCCACGGCTACATCGATGGCTATGACGGCAAGCCCGAGGACTTGGCCGGGCTCTCCATGGAGCCCACGACCCACGCCTTGTCGTTCGGTCCCGGTACGAAGGATTGGCAGCGCGAGAGCGTCGCAGGCACCATGGCCACAGCGCTCCGTCCGGTGCCTGCTACCGGTGCGGCGACGGACTACCGTCGGCAGTGGCTGAACAGCATTGTCGATCTCTATGCCGGGACGAAGACCAAGGTTGTGCTCTTGGAACTGCCCCGTGGGCCGATCCCGCCTCCGGAGTCCAGCGCCCCCGCCATGTCCGTCTCCGAATTGGGCCGCCGCTCCAACGTTACGGTTCTTCCAAGGGAAATGTTCCACGACTTGGAGCAGCCGGACCTGTTTGCCGACGGGCTCCACCTGAACCACAAGGGCCGCCCCATCTTTTCCGAGCGCCTTGGCCTGAAGATTTCCGAATTGATGGGGGTGAAATAGCGTGCTTTTCACGACCCTCCAATTTGCGGTTTTCCTGTCAGTCGTCTTGTCGCTGTTCTACCTGTTGCCAAAACCCGCCCGCCGCTACCTGCTGTTGGCCTCCAGCCTGTTCTTCTACATGGCATGGAATCCAAAGTTCGTGGTGCTGATCCTTGGCCTGATCACAATCGACTACTTTGCCGCCCTGTGGATCATCCACCGCCACGGCTGGCACCGGAAAATGGCGCTCCTGGTCAGCGTTGCGGCCAACATTGGATTGTTGGGCTGGTTCAAGTACGCGAACTTCCTCCGGGAGACGTGGCTGAACCTTTTGCATCCAGGTATGCCTGTGGTGCCGCTGAACATCATCCTTCCCCTCGGAATCAGTTTCCACACCTTCCAGAGCATTTCGTACGTCATTGACGTCTACCGGGGCGAACAGCCGGCCATCACCAGCTATGTGGACTATGCCCTGTTTGTGGCCTTCTTCCCGCAGTTGGTGGCCGGTCCCATTGTTCGCGCGCGTGAGTTCTTCCTCGACTACTTCAACTGGACCCCGCCCACTGCTGCCGAATGGCGGCATGGGTGTTCGATGATCCTGACCGGCCTGATCAAGAAATTGGTTTTCGCCGACCAGTTTGCCTCCGCCGCCGACCGTTACTTCGTCAACCCCCAGGCCATGCCCGGCGGCATTCCGGCATGGACAGGCACCATTGCTTTCGGCCTCCAAATTTTCTTCGACTTCTCCGGCTACACCGACATTGCCATCGGAGTGGCACTCTTGTTCGGATTTCATTTCCCCGAGAACTTCCGGCGTCCGTATCTTTCGGCCTCGGTAACCGAGTTCTGGCGCCGCTGGCACATGACGCTCTCCGGTTGGCTGCGGGACTACATCTACATCGGTCTCGGCGGCAACAAGCACGGGGCTGTGCGGACGTACGCCAACCTCATGGCCACGATGCTCCTGGGCGGCCTGTGGCACGGTGCCAGCTGGAACTTTGTGATCTGGGGCGGTTACCACGGCGCGGTCCTGGCGGTCGAGCGTGTCGTTTGGGGCAGGGGAGTGCGGAAGGGCTGGATCCGTGTTCCCTTGGTGGCGCTGACGTTCCTCGTAGTCAACGTCGGCTGGGTCTTCTTCCGCGCGAAGACACTCGCCGCATCCCTGTTTGTTGTGGAATCGATGTTCACAGGGCTGGATGGTGCCACGGTCCTGACGCCCGTCCAACTCTGTATGGCAGGCGGGGCCCTGGCCGTCGCGTTGGCGGAGGAGTACTCGCGTCTCCTGACCAAACTGACCCACGCACCAGCCTGGATTCGCACCTTGGCTGCCGTGCTGGCCTTGTTTGTTCTCGAACTGTTTACCGCCTCCGACCAGTCGTTACCGTTCGTGTACTTCCAGTTTTGACCGGCCTCACCCCAGCCGGTCCTACCCAGCCGGCAAATGGAGCTTCAGCACGGACGCCCTCGTGCCGCACCTTCACTTACAGCGCGTCCGGTTACACCGCCCCGTAGAACGGTTCCCGCAGCCTGTTCTGCCATGCCCACACCCGGTCGGTGACCTCGTCCGGTCACCTCGCTGATGGGCCCCAGTACCTCGCGCGTGGTCAAACCGCGCGCGTACAGCGACTATTTTCTCCCGGAGAACGCTCATACAGTTTTCTGGACACCCTCGAAATGCCCGACCGATAACAACAAGGTTGCACTTCGAAGGCTTGAACGGAGACGCTATGGCTTGTTGGCGCCCCAACCACTCACTCGCAACCAGCCCCCGCACACAAATTCTTCCCGAAAAACGGCATCACATGGTTCTGGAACCGGTCCGCCACCGCGCTGGTATGGGTTCCCTTATAAATCTCAAAGGAATTCGCGATCCCGTACCGGTCCAGCACCTCGTGCAATTTCGCCGCACCCGCCTTCAACCCGTCCTGGTCGCCCACGTCGATCGCAATCGCCCGGTACCGCCTCAAATTCCCTACATACTGGTCCACAAACGCCAGCGGCGCATTCGCAGCCCACTTGGCCAGAACCTCGGCATCCACCACGCCGTTCTTCGTCGGCAGGTCCAGATATAGCGGAGGATTGTTGGGATTGGGCGACCAGGCCGCCGCCGACGCCAGCTGCGCCCGCAGCCCGAACGACAGCTTCGCCGAATCCGCCGCCGACTTCACCGCCTCCAACGCCTTCTCCGTCTCCGGATTCACCGGCCCCGCGCCGCGAGCGGCCATGCAGCACGGACTCATTATGTACAGGCTCCCAAAAACGTCGGAATGCTTCATGCCGATCCGGCTCGCCCCGTAACCTCCCATCGAGTGTCCGGCCAGACCCCGGCTCGTCCGCTTGGGGATGGTCCGGTAATGTGCGTCGACGTAGGCCACCACATCATGGGCAATGAACCGTTCGAAATCGCCCGTCGTCGGCGAGCTGGAATACATGGAGCCGTTGTGGACGGTCTTGGAATCGGGCAGCACAACGATCATGTCCGGTGCCCCCTGCGCAAACGCACCCTCGATTGTCTGGGGCACCACGATCTCCTTGGTCCATTGATCGGCCCCGATGGAATAGCCGTGCAGTGCGTAGACCACCGGGTATCGGCGGTTTTTGGCCTGCGCATAGCCCGGCGGGAGAAACACGATCACGTCCCGGTCGACGGCGTCGCCCTCCAAATTTCCTTCGAGCGCCGCCCCGTGGATCTTGACCCGCTCGATTGTGACGGGCTTTGCGCCTTGCACGATGGGCGGGACGATGGTCTGGACCTGGGCGCGGGCGTTGGTCTGGACCCAGGCAAGGGCAGCCAGCAGACAGAGAGAGGGAATGGCCTTGTTCATGATGCCCGTAATTCTATCCCATTGGGCCAGAGTGGCAACACGGACGCCCGTGCGTTACCCGGCCAGTTGGGTCAGAAGCCAGGCGCGCGCAAGCCGCATTTCCCTGCCTACGGTTGCTGTGGATAACTCCATCACTTCGGCCGTTTCCTCCACGCTCAGTCCACCGAAATAGCGCAATTCCACGATTTTCGCCTTTCTCGGATCCATGGAATGGAGCGCTTGAAGCGCGTCGTCGAGCTCCACAACCTGTTCCGGAGCCGCGTCGGGTGCCATCAGCGCTTCATCGAAGGTGACGGGGGTTCCGCCGCCGCCGCGTTTCAGCCGCAGCCGGGCACGGGCGCGGTCCACCAGAATTTGGCGCATCACGGTTGCCGCCAGGCCGTAAAAGTGGTGGCGCCCATCCACTGGGGACGCGTTGCGGCCAGCAAGGCGCAGCCAAGCTTCGTGCACCAGGGACGTAGGTTGCGCTGAGCCCGAGTCCCGTCCCCCCACGCAGTGCCGGGCTAGTTGGCGCAGCTCGGTATAGAGGATCGGGATGAGCCTGTCCAGTGCTCCCCGATCCCCCGAGCCGTACTCCTGCAGGAGCAGCGTTACATCAGATGCGGAATCGGCCAAACACCGATTTTACCCGACTGCCGCCCAAGGCACCCAGTGCCGCCAAGCCGAACCCAAGCATCGATAGTGACGATGGCTCAGGCGTGGCGGAGAAAGGCGTTTCATCCAACAGGAAGGTGTGAAACTCCCCGTTGAGTCGTCCATAGCCGACGATCTGGCCTGCGTTGTTGATAGCCCTGGCTTCCGATAGTTCCCACCCGGAATTGGATGGGAGAAGATTGTTTAGGTCGGTCACCACGCCGCCATAGTAGGCGAATGCTGCGGAGTCCATCGATCCGACCACCACGCCCCTGTCGTTGATGCCATCCGCAGCGCTTTCTGCCGCGCCCGGGGCGAGTTCCGTGATACTTCCGTTCGCAAATTCGACCGCATGCAGTTTTCCTCCGGGCGTCACCGAGCTCCACCCTACCACCTGGCCCGAGGAGTTGATGGCCGATCCCTCGCTCGCGCCGGTAGCGCCCAGTGCGCCCAAGTCTGCAAAGGAGCCGTTCTCCAGGAGAAATGCATGCCCTGACGTGGCGGTCATAGTGGAATAGCCGGTGACTTGTCCCGAATCGTTGATCGCTGTGGCTTGAAGGTTGTCCACTCCCAACAGCCCAAGGCTGGTGTTGATGCCGGTGCTTGGATTGTAGATGAAGCCAATTGGATTGCTGTTGGAACTAACCCACCCTACCACCATCCCCGAAGCATTGATTCCCAATGCGTCGCCGGCAGAATATCCCGTTGACAGATCGGTCACCACGCCATTGGTGGCAACGAACGCATGCTCGTCGGAACCAACAAAATAGCTCCCCACCACGGTTCCCGAGGCGTTGATGCTTTTGGCTTGGCTGTCCGGTGTCGAAACGGCGGCAATGACATTCCCGGCGCTCCACACGGCCGCCACCGGTCTACCCGAATTGTTTAAAATGCTGCCCGCAACCTGACCTTGCGAGTTGATGCCGCCAACCTGATAAAGTCCCAAGTCCGTGATGTGGGCGGGAAGCGCCGGTTGCGCCAGGGCAATGGCACCCAATACGATGGACAGGCTCCTCCGAGTGGTCGATGCTGCGATTGAATGTAGTTTCAAAAAATCCTCCTACTTTGGACACGCCGTCCAAACGGGGATTCGATCACAGTTTGTGAAATTATTTTTCGCGGCTGCGGGCGTCGGCAAACCTGGCTGCCAAGTACGCGCTGCCGGGATAGCGGGTGTCCTGCTCTTCCCAAACTTCGCGGATGCGTCGCCGCAATTCCTGCCGTTTCTGCTGCGTCCGACTGCCCTGTGCGGCCGCGAACTCCAAGCAGCGGGCCAAGTTCCACGCATAGGGTGGTGTCGGGGTTTGACGGTACAGTTCCTCCTGCTGCGCAACCGCGGTATCGAACAGCAAGTTCGCACGGTCCCGGTTCCCCTGCGCATCCTCCAGACGTGCCCATGCCAGACTTGCGTCCGCCCGTGTGTTGGGGTCGATCCGGGCCAGGGCGGCTTGGAGCTGGTTCAACTCGGCTGCGGCACCCAGGAAATCGCCAAGGGCGCGGCGGGAATCGGCGATGGCGATGCGGGCTTGGACGAGGAAGGCTTCGGACGGTTGGCCCGTGTCCGCCAGGATCCGGGCCGCGGCCGAGGCCTCCGCCAGTGCCTCGCGGGGTAAGGAATCCACCAACAGGCACGCCAGCTTGTTGCGTGCCAGAGCGGCATCCACGGTGGAATTCCTGTCCTGCGAATCCGTGGCGGCAACTTTGTCCACCACTTGAATCGCCTCTCGGTAGTGGGCTGCCGCCTCGGTTGGCCTCAGCATGTTGGGCCGGTCGCAAGCTCCGTAAAGATCGCCCAAATTGTAAAGCGCCACGTGGAACTGGCGCTGGACCGCTGTGTTGTCGGGTTGTTCTTGAACGAGAATCCGGAAGATGCCCTCGGACTCCCGGAGCGATTTTTCGGCCTCGTCGAATTTCGTTAGCCGGTGCTGCACGATTCCGAGGATGCGGACCGTTTCGGCCAACTGGAGGCGGGCTTTGAAGGACGGGGCAGGGCCGCCGGCATTTCGCAGCACCGAGAGTGCCTGCAGAATTCCCTGGCGCGCCGTAACCAGATCTCCCTTGCGTTGGAAATACATTGCGAGCCGCTGGGATGTGGAGACCCGCTCATTGGCCGGAAAACGGGCACTGATTGCGAGTGCCTCCTGGTGGAAGACTCCAGCCCGGGCGTAGTCGTGGGCCGTAAGCTCCAAGGCCCCGGCGAGCGTCAATATGTCCACCACTTCATGCATCTGGGCGTTGTTCAACGCATTCCTGGCCGCCAACGGCCGGGCAAGCGCGAGTGCTTTCCCGTAGGACTGCGCCGCGTCCCGCCAACGTCCAAGGCTGGGGGCGACATTCGAACCCTGCGCGGCGGCAACCTTGCCCCAGGCATGGGCGAGTTCCCATTGGAGGCCGGGGTCGTCGCTGACCTCGGACGAAAGGCTGTTGAGGTACTGAATCGCCGTGGAGACGATCATTTCCCTGGCTTTCAGAGTCCCGGGCGTCTTGGCCACTTCATCGTGGAAGTCCATGAAGCGGTTTGCCAGCTGCCGGACCTGCTGGAACCGGCGCTCCGCCCGTTGTGCTTGGTATCGCAACGCGACAACTCCGGCAACGGTCGCCACCGCCACCGCCGCTGCCAGTGCAAGCGCTAGCCGGTTGCGGCGCACGAACTTGCCGGTGCGGTACCAGCGGGTGTCGGCGCGGGCAAGAACGGGCCGGTTGCCGAGGAATCTCTCCAGATCGGCTGCAAACTGCTGAACCGAATCGTACCGGCGCTCGGGCTCCTTGCGCAGTGCCATGGACAGTATGTTGTCCAAGTCGTTTCCAAGCCCGGGCGCGGCAGGGGGAGTCCGGGTGATTGCATTTTCCGCCTCGGAGGGCGTCCGGCCAGCCAGGTCGTACGGGCGGCGTTGTGTCAGCAGTTCGAACAGCACAACACCAAGGGAATACACGTCGCTGGCCGTGGTGATCGGACGTCCCAGAATTTGCTCAGGACTGGCGTATTGGGGGGTGAGGGCTTGCATCGCCGTAACGGTCCTGTCCAGACCCGGCCCCAGTAGTTTGGCGATGCCGAAATCCAGCAGTTTTGGCTCCCCCGACTCGGTTACCAGAATGTTCCCCGGCTTCAGGTCGCGGTGGACGACGAGGTTTCGATGGGCCCACGCGACCGCCTCGCAGACCTTCAGGAAAATGCGGAGCCTATCCGGTATCGTCAGCGCACGCGAGTCGCAGTAGCTGAGGATATCCTTGCCGTCCACGTATTCGAGGACGATGTACCCGATTCCGTCCGCGGTTTCGCCCCCGTCCAACAGGCGGGCGATGTTGGGATGTTCCAGCGTGGCCAGAATCTGCCGCTCCTGTGCGAATCGTTCGCGCATCGCAGGGGACGCGATCCCCTCGTGGAGAACCTTGACGGCAACCTGTTTTTCAAAGGCACTGTCGTCGCGTCGCGCCGAGTACACCGTGCCCATGCCGCCATGGCCAATGATCCCGGTGGTCCGCCAGCGACCGTATTGCGTAGTGTTGGACTCCCGGATGATCCGCGACCCGGCCGCGATCACCGATTGCAGCGTGGCTCCCGTCCGGTCGTCTTGCGCCAGCAAAGGCTCCACGTCCGAATGGAGGGAGTCGTCCAGTTCATTCAGGGCATCCTGCCGTTCATCCAACGGGAGACTGGAGATCTTGTCGAACGCGGCTTCGACCAGCCTCCATCGTTCAGGCGTCATGGTTCTGGTATGTGCTTACCGCGATTTGACCGTTCCGTCCGCCGCAATTTGGAGCTGTACGACGGTGCCCTGGGCTTGATCCTTTAGAACCGCTCCGTAACTCACCAGTCCGTCCTCGGTCACCTTTTCGAGCTTGACGATTCGAGCCGTGGTCGCCTGCCGTTCGACCGCAGCCTTGGCGGGTGCCGGCAGGGAGGCCAGATCGGTTTCATCCTTCACTGCTACCAGTTTGCCCTGCTCGTTGATGACAAGGTTGCGGTACTTTCCGTCGAGTTTGGTGTTGATCTGGTAATCCCAGCCCTTGTCATTCTTGGTTGCCCCCACGCTAACCGGCAGGGCCTCCCCCATGTTGGCGTGGGCCGTGTCCTTCACCGCCTTGGGCAGCGCTTCAAATTTTTCCGAAAAGCTGCTGCCATCGGTGGCCAGCAGTGCGGATGCGAAGAGCATGGAAAGCGCGCCGGAAAGGAGACGTTTCGCAAGGATCATGCTTCCAGCATATCGAACAAATGTGGCTTCGGAATAGACTAGTGGGGAAGCATATGAACCTCCGTCGAGTTCACCTTTCCGCAATCCCCTTCATCCTCGCCGCTTGCCTGGGCCTTCAAGCCCAGGACCGGGCTACCCTCTCGGTTGACCTGAAAAACCCGAAGGCCGCCGTCAGTCCGATGCTTTACGGACTGATGACCGAGGAGATCAACTATTCCTACGACGGAGGCCTCTATGCGGAGTTGATCCGCAACCGGACCTTCCGCTCCGATTGGACCGGCATCCTGAACTGGTACGTCGTGGAGAAGGGTTCATCGAAGGCAAAGATGAGCTTGGATTCCAAGACGGGCCCGTCCGCGGCACTCACCAACAGCCTGAAACTCGAAGTCACCCGCGCCGACGCAGCCAGCCCAGCGGGCGTCCTGAACGAAGGCTATTGGGGCATGGCAGTTCGCCCCAACACCACCTTCACCGGGTCATTCTTCGCCAAGGCCGAAAAGGACGTGCCGGTTCGCATCCAATTGGTTGCGGATCAATCGGGCAAAGTTCTCGCCACTACATCCATCCCAGTCGCCGGGACCGAATGGAAGGAGTACAAGTTCAGCCTGCACTCCGGTGCCGTCGCTGCATCCGCCCAGAACCACGTGGAATTTACGGTGGACCGCCCCGCCACTCTCTGGTTGCAGCTCGTCTCCCTGTTCCCCCCTACCTACCGCAATCGCGTAAACGGCAACCGCCCCGATCTGATGGAAAAGCTTGCCGCCATGCGCCCTTCCTTCCTCCGCTTCCCCGGCGGCAACTACCTCGAAGGCAACACCATCGCCACCCGGTTCGACTGGAAGAAGATGATCGGGCCCATGGTTGATCGCCCCACCCACCCCGGTACCTGGACCTACCACTCCACCGACGGCATGGGACTCCTCGAATTCCTCCAATGGTGCGAAGATCTCAAGATGCAGCCTCTGCTGGCCGTCTATGGGGGCTATTCACTCGGTGGAGAGGTGGTCAAGCCCGGTCCGGCGCTCGACCCCTACGTCCAGGACGCCTTGGACGAGATCGAATATGTGACCGGTGCCGCGGACACCAAGTGGGGTGCGGTGCGCGCCCGCGACGGCCACCCCGCGCCGTTTCCGCTCCACTATGTGGAGGTCGGCAATGAGGACAATTTCGACAAGGCCAAAACCTACGACGGTCGCTACGCCCAGTTCCACAAGGCGATCAAGGCCAAGTACCCGAACCTCGAAATCATCGCCACCATGCCGGTCTCCGGCATAACCCCCGACGTCCTCGACGATCATTACTATAAGCGCGAGCAGGGCATGTTCGACCTCGCCAAGCACTACGACACCGTGGACCGCAAGGGACCGAAGATTTTCGTCGGCGAATGGGCCACGCGCGAAGGTTCCCCGACCCCGAACTTCGGTGCGGCCCTCGGCGACGCGGCCTTCCTGACCGGCTTGGAGCGGAACAGCGATTTGGTTGTGATGTCCGCCTACGCCCCGCTGCTGGTCAACGTGAACCCCGGCGGCATGCAATGGAGCAGCGACCTGATCGGCTACGACGCACTCACCAGCTACGGATCGCCTTCCTATTACACCCAGGTCATGTTCGCCGGATGCCTTGGCGACCATATCTCCGACACCACACTCACCGGAGGCGGCGACAAGCTCTTCTTCGCCGCAACATCGACCGCGAAATCGAAGGCTTGTCTGAAGCTGGTCAACGCGTCCTCCACGGCGCAGACGCTGTCGATCCAGCTGAAAGGTTTGGGGGCGGGCGCGCATGCGGCGCAGGTCGAAACCCTGCGAGCCAACACGACCTGGGCGACGAACTCGATCACGGAACCGACCCGGATCGTGCCCGTGCGCTCCAAGTTGACAGTAACCGGCGAAACCCTCCAGCACACCCTGCCGGCATATTCGATCCAAGTGATGGAGATCGAGTTCAAATAGCGGATAGCGGCTCGCTCGCGAAGGACCGCGCACTCACTCGACTACCGGTGCGCCGCCAATTCCGCCGCCAGAGTCGCTAAGCCAACTGCATCCGTTCGCTCGTCCAACGGAAACCGCTGCGTTCCCGGATACACCACAAACCGCCGCGCGGGGTTTAGGTCGGCGCAAGCCGAGTGGAAACCCCGCTCCACCTTGGGCGCGGAATTCCGCTTCACCTCGACAGCCCAAAGCTCCCCACCCGGCAACAGCAACAAGATCGATTTCGGTGCCGTTTGAAGTCCGGTAATACGACGGCTCCGTGCCATCCGGCATGACTGCCAATAGGCTCTCGATCACGAAGCTCTCCCACGTCCGCCCCACCACCGGATGCCCCAGCAGAGCCTCCTTGTCCCGAATACCCAGCAACGCGTGGGCGATGCCGGAATCCCGGATATGGACTTTGGGCGTCTTGACCAGCCGCTTGCCCGCGTTTGAGTGCCACGCCGGCAGTCGCCGCACCAGGAGCAGGTCCACCATCAGGTCCAAGTACCCGGCGACGGTCTTGCCGTCGACTCCCAGCCCACGCGCAATATTGGCCGCGTTCAGCATTTGCGCCTGGTTGTGGGCCAGCATCGTCCAAAACCGGCGCAGCGTTTCTGCTGGAATCCGCGGGCCGAACTGGGGGATATCGCGTTCCAGGTATGTCCGGATGAAATTGCGCCGCCAATCGAGGCTCAGGTCGTCTGATCCAGCCAGGAAACTGTTCGGAAATCCTCCGCGCACCCACAGCCGTTCCAGCTCGGCCTGGTCGATCTCCAGCGCGTCGAACGGCCCCAGCTCCAGATAGGCGACGCAGCCCAGACCGCCCCGGCTGACCCGGCTAACCGTCGTGCCACCCCGGCAGGCTTCAACCTCTCCACCCGCATCCCGACCTGTTAAACTCAGGTTGTCCGTTGGATTTGGGCCGCCAAAATGACCAGAAGCGAGACCGTCAGCGAGGTTGTTCGGCTCCTTGTCGATTGCTACCATCCCGCGCTGGTCTACCTGATCGGTTCGTCGGCACGGGGGGGGACGCAAGACCGGATAGCGATTTGGACTTCGTCGTGGTCCTGTCCGACGAGACATCCCAAGAAGTGCTCTTCGATGGCGGCATCTACCAGCGCTTGGGCAGCATCCCGTTAGCCGTGGACATTGTGCCGTTCCGCCGC
>CAITMP010000180.1 GCA_903893525.1 uncultured Acidobacteriia bacterium
CATGCGGCAAATTCGGCCGGTGCGGATTGCGTCGGCTGCCACATGCCGAAGATTGAGCAGACCATCGCCGACGTGAACGTACGGGCTCACACGTTCAAGTTCATTCCGCAAGCCTGCAATGTTTGCCACAAGGACAAGGACGTGGCTTGGTCGAAGAAGACTGTGGAATCGTGGTCGAACTTCTCGCCGTGGCGGGTACAGTAGCAGAAATACGCGGAGGGCTTTGAAATGCAGGATCTTGAGAGGCTGCAAGGCGTTTGGCACATCACGGCATTGGAAGTGGACGGTGCCGGTGTACCCCAGCCCATGTTTGCGTCCGCGCAGATGGAGATCCGGGAGTCCGGTTTCGTTTCGACAGGCATGGGCGCGCACTACGCTGGCAACGTGGAGTTGGATTCCACCGCCGAACCCAAGGCCATCACGCTGGCGTTCACCGAGGGTCCGGAGGCGGGCAACCGCAATTTGGGGATCTATGAGATTTCCGGTGATACTTGGCGGCTGTGCCTGGCGACTCGCGGCTCCGTCCGTCCAAGCGAATTCGCCACCCGGCCCGACACCGGAATCGCACTTGAGGTGCTGGAGCGGGGCCCTGCACCGCTGGAGGCCAAGGCGTCGTCGGGTGATCCGAAAAATATTCCATTCGAACCCGCACCGGAACTGGAAGGGGAGTGGAGGATGTTGTCAGGTGCCATTGACGGCAAACCACTCGACAAAAGAATGCTGAGGATGGCGCGCCGGAAGGTCTCGGACAATGACATGGCGGTCACTTTCGGAGACTACGTCCATTCACGGGCGAAGTTCACCGTGGACCGCACGGGGACACCCCATGCGATTGACATCCACAATCTGGAGGGAGCCTCCGCAGGCAAACTCCAGCTCGGAATCTACCTGCGGGAGGGCGATCGGCTCAAACTTTCCATCGCTAGCCCCGGCGGAGGACGACCGGCCGATTTCAATTCCTCGCCGGGCGACGGACGAACAGTCGTCGACTGGACTTTGACTTAGAACGGCTACTTGGCTGCCAGCGCCGAAATCCGCACCAATGTGCTCTTCGGAATCAGCGGCATGGTGGGCTGAATGGTGGTCCGGGTGGGCTTTTGATCGGGGAAGAAGCCAGCGTAGACGGCATTCATCTTCGCAAAATCGTTTATGTCATCCAAGTAGACATTGGTGGCAACGGCGTTGGACAACGTCAGGCCCTTGGCTTCCAAGCAGCTCTTCAGTTTTCCAAAAACGCTGGTGGTCTGGACTTCAATCGACCCTTTGGGATCGCTGGCAACAACTTCGCAATATGCGGTGTTGGCCAAGGGGGTTTTCGATGCGACCGCGAATGCTGCGGTTTTCGCCGCTCCCGGCAGGGCAAATACCGGCACAAACCCCGGGGCCGGATTGCCGGTCACGTAGCGCTTGATGGAAACCAGGTTCTTGGTGGTCATACCGGCCTTTCTGAGTTCGGCGTCCAGCTTGGCGTCCACATCCTTCAAGGTTGCCCCATATACTGCTGGCAGAAAGACCCGGTCGGCGGGTGCGGTTGCCTTGCGGGCAATCACGGTGATCTCGACCGTGGTGTCTGTTGGCATCTTGGGCACGATCAAGGTGACGCGCGCCGGGTTCCTGACGAAAGCCGCCTGGTATATCTTCTCGACCACCGGCAGATTCTTCATGTCGGTGAGGTACAACTGGACCGACACGACGTTATCGAGGGTGAGACCGGCGGCGGTGAGGATGCCCCGGACATTCTCGATGCACTGAGTGGCCTGGGCATCGATTCCTGCGGGCATCTGGCTCTTGGAATCGCGCACGCCCTGGCCGGACACATAGACGTAATCGCCGGTATCCAAGCCGGGGGAGTAAGGCCCGACAAGGGGGACACCATTTGCGGGTACGACGACCTTGGGGTCCGCAGCGTAGGCGATGCCCGCCAAGGAAATGGCACAGGCGAGGGTTAGTGTCAGGCGGTTGCGGTTGGAGGATTGACTTTGCGTCACCCCACCATTATGAAGCCAAGATTCTGGAACTCCAAGCGCACGCGCGGTGCAATAGGGAATGAAGACCGTCGAAACAAGAAATGCTCGTTTGGGGACACAGTCACGAAGCAGAACTGATGGAGAGATTCCGGTCCGGCGACCGGGATGCCTTCACCTTGGTCTACCGAAACCAGCATCCAGCGGTATTCCGGTTTGCCCTGCACATGACGTCGGATCGGGACGCGGCGACGGAG
>CAITMP010000181.1 GCA_903893525.1 uncultured Acidobacteriia bacterium
GTTCATCATGCCGCCGGCGGTGTGTTCGTCGTATTCGAGAAGCTCGCGGACATCCTCCTGCTCCTCTTCCATCTCGTCGAGAATTTCCTCGGCGGATTCGTCCGCCAAGTCATAGAGGGCGTCGGCTGCTTGGTCGGGCGACATCTCTTCCACGATGTCGGCGGCGACGTCGGGCTCCAGCGCCTCCAGGATGCTGGCCTGCATCTTGGGATCGATCTCGGAGAGCGCCTCGGCGGCAACTTCGCTGTCGATGGTGCCCATGATGGCCTCGCGGTCGGCGGGACCCAATTCCTCCATGATGTCGGCCAAGTCGGCAGGGTGGAGCTTTTCCAGCTTCTCGTTGGAAATGTTGAGGCGAAGACGGCGCAGCGGGTCGGCTTCCAGGATGTTGCAGAAATCCCAGCTGATCGAATTCGGCGAAATCGGCTGCTGCACTCGCCGCACAAAGGCGCTCGGCAGGACGCCCTGCACCAAGCGGCGGAAGATGCTGCGCAGGCCGATGTCGACTTCCATGACAGACAGCGAATCCCGGTCGTCCTTGCGGATCTCGAAGGTAACGTCGTTGACGCGAACAACCTTGCGGCCGTTGACATCAATGATTTGCTGGTCCAGCAAGTCGCGCTGGATGCGGAGCATGTACTCGTCGGAATGGTAGGGATAGAGCCGCTCGTTGGAGAGCTGGATGCCGTTTTCCAGGGAGATGGACGTGATTTGGTCGTACCGGATGGAGAGCCAAGCACCGCCGTTGCCAACCAAGAAGCGGTCGACGCGGGAGGGGTGGATCAACGGGACGATGGCAGCATCCTTCACACGTCCGATACGCCTGTGTTTCAGGTCGTATACGGGCATGCCGATCAGTTCGGTGAAGAAGAGGAAGGAGAAGTTTTCCGCTGTCATAGCGCCATCCGCTTGGAGCTCCGAACAAGAGGCGGCGCGCGGAGGCCCGTGTGGGTCTGGCGAATGGAACGGACTGGCTGCGCTCTACATCTGGTTCAGGACTGCCTGAACCAATATGCCGCACCGGGACCCCCTATTGCAAGGGAAAAGCGCCACTACCGGAAGGCGCTACCGGAACTCGATAGAGAACGGCATCATTTGTAACATTCCGCCACGCATCCAGACGCGGAGGCGTCGATCCGCCCACGCGGCCGCGAGGGGTGCCAAACCGGTGCGCGAGAAAACGCCCGAGAGGCGGGCGGCAGCCTCCTGGTCGCCCGAATCGGACGCCGAGGTGTGCAACCACATGTCGAGGAGACTCCGTTTCCCGGGGAAAGTGACCAGGTGAACTTTGGCGGTGGCTGGGATTCCGGCCTTCTTGCGCACCAACTCCACGGCGCGGTCTATGCCCCCCAACTCATCCACTAGACCTTTGGCTTTCGCTTGGTCGCCCATCCAAACGCGGCCTTGCGCCAAGGGCTCGATCTCGGCGAACGGACGCTTGCGGGAGACAGCAACCTTGCCCACGAAATCGACGTATGTGGCGTCAATCCCGTCGCGCAATTTGGCGCGCGCGGCAGCGGACATGGGCTGATCCTCGGACTCCATCAATGCCAACTTGCCCCGGCTGACAAAGTCCTTGGAGAGCCCAACCTTTTCATATAGGCCGCGCAGATTCGGCTTGGCGAAGACAACGCCGATGGAGCCGGTTTCAGTTCCGGGATAGGCCACAATCGGATCGCCGGACATGGCCATGTAGTATCCACCCGAGGCCGCCGCGTCGGACATGGAGATCACGACCGGCTTTTTCCTGTGCAGTTCCTGCATGGCGCGCCACATTTCATCCGAGGCAGGCACTTCGCCGCCAGGTGAATCGATTCGGACGATTACACCTTTGAGGGTTGAGTCATCCGCAACCTTCTTAATCATGCGGACAAATTGACCGGACTCAAGACCGGAGTCGTCGGTGGAATCGGAGTCGCCCCGGCTGATCGCACCCGCGGCAACAACAAAACCAATCTTGTCCTGGGAACCGGCGTCTGGATCGGGCGAGGAGGCGTAGTCGTGCGCGGAGGACTTCTTGATCTCCTTCTGCTTGAGCGCCTTCTTGAGGTCGCTCCACATTTCGTCCTCGTATTTGACTTCATCCACCAAGCCCTTGGCCTTGGCTTGGCTGGAAAGGAATGGGCCTTCGTCGATGGTGGCCCGGATCTCGGCCTCGGACCGGTTCCGGCCCCGGGCAATGGCGGCGACAAGATCGCCAAAAACATTGTCGGCGATCCCGTTGATCACTTCCCGTGTCTCGGCGCTCATGGAGGTGCGCGTGTAGCTGTCGCCAAAATCCTTGTATTTTCCGGCGTGCTCCACTTCCACCTGTACACCCAGCTTGTCGAGCGTACCCTTGTAATACATCAAGCCGAGGGCGACCCCCTTTACGTTGAGCCCGTCTGAGGGCCCGACGTAAATCTTCGAAGCACCGGAGGCCAGGTAGTAGTCGCGGCTGGTGGGGGTTCTCAGGTATGCGTAGATGGGTTTGCCGGATTTGCGGAATTCGTCCAGATCGTGACGGATCTCCTGCATCTTGGCCCAGCCGAGGCTGGCACCCTCCGGTTGGAGCACGATGGCCTTGATTTTGGGGTCCTTGGCGGCCCGGCGGAGAACGGACCAGATGTTTTGGACGGTGAGGGTGTCCTTGTCGCCGAGGATCGGCAGAGGAATTTCGAGGGGGCTGCGCTCGGGAATTTCGCCCGAAAGCCGGAGAACCAGGGTCGAGCCATCGGCCACCGCCGCCGGTTTCGACTTGAATGATGCCAACGCCACCAAGCCGCCGACAAAGAGCAGGATCACGAGGACCACGCCGCTCAGGACTCCCAGCAGATACTTTCCCATTTTGTTCTTCAGTCTGACGTTAGCATGTTTGCCCAAGCATGCCGCAGAATCGTTTCCGCCGTTTCGTGCGCCCAACGCGTTACCATGCTGGAATGTCAACCCGCCTCCTGTTGCTTCCAGCCATACTGCTAGCGGCCCTTGCCAGTCTCGCTTCGGCACAGACGATTCCCACTCCCGAATCGGTACTCGGCCACAAACCGGGAGACGATTTCTACCTTGCCAGCTACACCGAGTCCCGGGATTACTTCCGCAAGCTCGCGGCGGTTTCGGACCGGATCAAGCTGATCAACGTGGGCAAAACGACCCGTGGCCAGGATTGGGAAATCGCGGTGATCTCGTCACCCAAGAACCTGGCGAATTTGGATGCGCAAAAGGCGATCTCGCAGCGGTTGGCGCAAGGCCGGGGTCTGGACGACGCGACGGCCAAGGCCCTGTCGCGCGAGGGCAAGGCGATCGTCCACATCGACGGCGGACTCCATTCGACCGAGGTAGCGGGGGCGCAACAGTCCATCCTGCTCGCCTACAAGCTGCTTTCGGCACAGGGGGATCCGGAGGTGGACGCGATCCTCGACAACGTCATCCTGATGCTTTGGCCGACGCTGAATCCGGATGGCCAGAACGAGGTGGTGTCCTGGTATCGGCGCAACGTGGGAACGCCGTACGAGATTTCGCCGTTGCCGGATCTGTACCAGGAATACGTGGGCCATGACAACAACCGCGACGGCTACATGAACAACATGCTGGAATCGCGGGACGTGACCAAGACCGAGCTGGAATGGGCTCCGGTGGTTTTCTATTGCCACCACCAGACAGCACCGTTCCCCACCAGAATCTTCATCCCTCCGTTCACCGAGCCGATTTCCAGCAACATCCATCCCCTGATGGCCCGTTGGTTGAATGCGCTGGGGATCGACATGGCTGCGTACCTCGACGGGCATGGCTTGCCAGGCGCGGTTCACAAGGTGGGCTTCGACAACTGGTATCCGGGCTTCCTCGATTTCACCGGCATCTTCCGCAACTCCATATCCTTCTTCACCGAGACAGCCCTGTACGCGTACGCGACGCCGCATTTTTATAGCGTCAATGACTTTCCGAAGGACCGGCAGGGTCTGAGAAGCGAAGTCTTCTACTCCAGCCCGTGGAAGGGCGGCTGGTGGCATCTTTCGGATGCAGTCAACTACATGCTGGGTGCGTCGATGAGCGTTCTCGACACGACCGCGAAGTACCGCGAGGTACTGCTCTACAACCGCTACCAGGCGGCGCGCGACAACATGGCCAAGTTCCGCAAGGAGCCTCCGTTCGCCTACGTGATCCCCCATGAGCAGAAGGATTTGCCGACGGCGGCGATCCTGGTCGACAAGCTCCTGACGAACGGCATCGAAGTCCACCGGGCCGCGCGTCCGTTTGCCGCCAACGGTCGCGAGTACTCCGGCGCGTGGGTGGTTCTGATGGACCAGCCGTTCGCGCCGCTGGTGAAGGAATTGTTCGAGGTCCAGCAGTACCCCGACCTGCGCACCACACCCAACGGGCCGCCGATCCGCCCGTACGACGTAGCCGGATGGACGCTTCCGATGCAAATGGGCGTCGAGGTGGCCACCGTTCTGGTGCCGGTGAATGATGCGCAGCGCGCAGCGTTGGAACCGGTGCGGAGTGCGGCATTGCCCGTCGGCGGAGTTTCGGGCACAGGTGGCGCTTTCAGCCTTTCCCGTGACACCAACGCCGCCTACCGCTTGGTGAACCAGGCGCTGGCGGCGGGGGTCAAGGTGGAGACTTCCGGCAACGACTTTATCCTGACCGGGGAAAAGGTCCCGGACTTGGCTCGCGCGTCTTCGCTGACTTTGAAGGCAGTTGCGAAGGCGCCAGCGGATGCCGTTTCCGTCAAGAAACCCCGCCTTGGGCTATACCGCCCCTGGCAGCCGGTGATTGACGAAGGGTGGACCCGCTGGATTTTGGAGGATTACGCCTTTGCGCCCGTCACGCTCCGCAACGGCGACATCCGGGCAGGACACCTGCGGGAACGGTTCGACACGATTCTGCTTCCCGA
>CAITMP010000182.1 GCA_903893525.1 uncultured Acidobacteriia bacterium
ATGAACGGCAGGATGTCGCGGATCGGCATCATGTCGCCCGGATTCAGGTAGATGAAGTAAACGGCGGGCACGATCACTTTGCCCCGGATTCGGTTCTGCCCTCTCTCCATGCTGCCGAGAACGGCTTGAACCAGATCGTCGCCCTGCAACTTGTACGGGGTCAGCTTGTCCTGCTTTGGCTTGTTGTCCTGGCGTCCGGCCATGCACTCATTGTAGGCGGAAAGTCCGCGATGCGGAGCATTTTCGCCACCTTTCTGTTGCTTCCGCTCTGCGGATGCCTACACCTTCCATATGTGCCGGGAAGGAGGAACCTTACAGCGTTCAGTAAGATTCCCCCTTTCACGCCCCCCTACAGCTTTGTCACGTCGATCCAGTTGTCGTCGGCTGTCCGGTCGATCAGCTTGTTCAACGGATCGATCCCGGCCTTGGTGGGCATACGGTCCACCACGATCTCGAAGGTTTGGGAAGGCTTGGTGAGCCACTCCTTCTTCAGGTAGAGCGGTTTTTCCTCATCCTTCCTGCCTTCGAAGACACCGATATCCACGAGCTCGTGCAGCGGCAAGGGCTTTTCGTTGCCGCTGCCATCTGCTTCCAGTTTTCGCACTTGGACGGTGAGCGTTACCAGAAATTTATGGTCGGGACGCTCCTTGACCACTGCGGAGACCGCCTTGTTGTCGTAGAGCACGATTTTTTCGAAGGCGTCGGTGATGTAGTACTGCAAATCCGCCGGGGTCTGGGCCCGGAGCGCGTCCACAAACTGCCGGGTGTCGGGATACGGTGTGGACTGGGCGGTGTTCGCATTGGCGTAGCCGTATTGGGCGAGGAAGTTGTGGAGCGCCAGGTTGACCTTGTCCTCGCCGATATAGTCGGCGAGGGCGTACATCACCTGTCCGCCCTTCTGGTACCAGACGTAAGCCTCATTTTGGACCACGGCGAGGGCATTTTCGTGGCGAACCTCCCCTGCCCTGCCCCTCAGGTAGCGGTCCAGTTCATAGCTGAGGAAACGGCGCATGTTGGCGGTGCCGTATTTTTGCTGCATGACCATGAGCGCCGAGTACTCGGCCAGAGTTTCGGACATCATGTTGGACCCCTCGACGCGACCACCGATCAGCTGGTGGCCCCACCACTGGTGGCCGAGTTCGTGGGCTGTGACGAAATACGCGAAATCGATATCGGTGGGCTTTTCCACGCGTCCGATGAAGCCGATCCCTTCCGAGAACGGAATCATGTTGGGGAAGGACTGGGCGAAGGTGCGGTAGCGCGGGAATTCCAAGATCCGGTACTGACGGAACTGGAACGGGCTAAAGTTCTTCTCGAAGTAGGCGAGGCCGGCTTTGGAGGCATCGATCATGTCGTCCACGTCGTATTTTGCGTGGGCCGGGGTATGGTAGACCTCGATGGCGACGGGATTGAGAACGCCCTTGTAGGTTTCGCGCTTGACGTCGTAACGGGCCGAGACGAATGAGTAGAAATCGGCCATGCGGACGCCACCCATGTCATAGGTGAAGTAGTGGCGGCCGTTCGCGTGCCAGTCCTTGGTGAGATAACCGGGCGAAAGCGCAATTTGGTCTTCGGAAGTGCTGATGGTCGCCTTGTAGGTGATCCAGTCGGCTTCGGGCGAGAACAAGTTGGTGACGCTGCCCTGGGGGTCGCCGCGACGGGGGAGGAGTTCCAGCTCCGGCAGTTTTTCCTCACGGCGGCGACGGGGGTCGTCGAGTTCCACATTGCGGTCGTAGCCGAGGCTGGGAAAGAAACCGCTGTCGAAGAAAGTTCCGGAATAGGCGAGTTGGGCTCGTTCGTTGCCATCGCGGAAACCCTCGGTGGTGATTCCGACCGAGAAATCCATCTCCACGGTTTCGCCGGGAGCGAGGGGCGTATCGAGCTGGAAGATCCGGTATTCCTGCCTGGGACCGGTGAAAACGGTCTTAAATGGGCGGTTGAAGCGCAGTTTGGAGACACTGCGCTCGACGTTGCTGATGTGGATCTGGGGGATCGGCTGCGCGGTCTTGTTTTGGAGAACGAAATGGCCTGTGCCGGAAAAGGAACGGCGCTCGGGGTAGAGGTCGATGTTGGCCTCCACCGCGACCACTTTCGGCAGGGGCACTTTGACGTATTTCTTATAGGCGCGCTCATAATTTGCCTGCAGCGTGCGGCGGTCCTTGGCTGTGAGGTATTCGTTCAGGACGTGGGCGTTGTAGTAATACCAGGCTCCGCTGCCAATCGCGATGGCCAGAAACAGGGCAGCGGCTGGCGCGAATCTCGGGGCCCGCCGCATGGCCGATGCGATTCTCGACTTCCAGCCGTCGTCGGCTCCGCGGCGCGCAAGCGCGACCGATATGACTCCCAGCAGGCAGGCGATGGACAGCCAGTACGTGATCGCCCAGAAGAGCGCGGGCACGAAATGGCCGTAGCCGTTCATGTCCGAATACGTGTACGCGGGAGTGTTGCCGAACAGGTAGAGGGTGTTCTCCAGTCCGAAACTCTGCAGCGTCGGGATGATGACGAAGATGCCGACGACGATTCCATGGCCGATGAACTTGTTCGAAACAACGGTTTGAAGGAAGATCGCCAGCAGGGTGAACGTCATGATCTGCGGGAAGGTGATGACGTAGAGTTCCTTCGCGTACTGGACCAGTTCGTAGTTGTAGTAGCCCGCGACCGTTTGCATGATGATGCCGCAAAGTCCGGCGACGGTGAGCAGGACAAATTCGACGAAGGAGATGGCCAGAAGCTTGGAGAACCAGTCTACGGTGCTGGAAATCGGCAACGCGTCGTGGATGCCCGAAAAGCGGGTGTCCCGTTCGCGCCACACCAATTCAGCGGCGTAGAGCGTGGAGACGATGAAGAAGAACAAGGTGGCACCACCCTCGACCGCCTGCAGCATCAGGTACGTAACCGGCCAAACATTTTGTCCACCCACGCGACCGGCATAGTGCCCGTTGTTCAACGAGATTCCGGCCATCAGGATCACAATGGCCCAGAATGGGACCTCGCGGACGATGTTGGAGACGCGGAGCCGGGTGAGGGAGAGCAATTGCGTCCACGATGTGGCGGAGCCGAAAATCTGGTGGATCGTGGGTAGTTTGGCAGCCACGAGACTGCGCTTGGGGCGGATTTCGTCCGCTTCCTGCTGGCGCGCCAAGTCGGCGCGCTTCGTGCCCGAGCGGGCGGTGAGGGCCTCGACCGACATGGGGAAGAATCGCCATAGCGCCAACAACCCGAGCACGCCGACGGTACCCCAGAGCAGTCGGTTGTAGAGGAAGACGCCCAGCGCGGCGTCGGGGGCCCAGGAGTACAACTGGCTGTTGCGCTCGACGACGGTCCAGTAGCGGGTGATCGCGTCGTTGTAAAGGAATCCAACGGGGTCGAGGATGCCGGACCAGAAGTGTTCCAGGGACCGGGTGGCACTGAAGGCGGTCAGGCCGATCAGATACAGCATGAAGATCACCGCACCCTGAAGGTAGACGATGAAGATCCTACGGGTGAGGGCGGCGACCAGGAAGAACAGGGATCCGAGAAAGAAAATCTGCCAGACGACGATGGAGAAAAACGGTTGCAGGTACCAGTCGAGCCGGTTCGGTCCGAGGCGGGCGTGGTCGGCCCAGGGCGCGAGGGTACCGAAAAATTCGCCGAACAGGAGGCCTGAGAATGCGAAGACCGTTGTCACGAAGGAACCGGCCCACCGCCCGCCGAGGTAGGCGAATTTCGAAATCGGCTTGGTGAAGAGAATCTGGATGGTGTCGCGCTGGAAGTCCCGAAGGATGGAGGTACCGAAGATGGCTGCAATGATGATGACGCCAAAGAACGCTATGCCAACGTCGTTGTAGATG
>CAITMP010000183.1 GCA_903893525.1 uncultured Acidobacteriia bacterium
ACCTCATTTTGAGACGGGTTAATCCCGTCGTTCCTTTCGTGTGTGCATTTGTGCCCGGCACCACCCGTAAGCACGCACTCGTCGCTTCAACTGCCTTGCTGAAGCGACACCCCGCCCGTTGCCTCTCACTGGAGGCGCGGATGGGGTGCGGACAATGGCCCGCTCCTACTTGGAACACTCTCATCGAAGTGCGGCGTTTGAATCATCGGCTGACAACGCCGACACCGGATACCACTCCGGCAGCCACACTCCTTGCACGGTTAGTCTGACTCTTGCTTGCAGCAGTCACGTCGGTAGGACGCTATCGTCCGTTCCTTCCAGGCATGTCCGAGGCTCCCGCCTCGGCATAGTTTCCGGTCCCACTGGGACCGATTTCGGGGGCGAGAATACAGAAGCTGCTCCCTTACCCGCCCTGGACGGCATTTCCCGATTCGGCTCCATCTCTGCTGCGGCTCACTGGCAAGGGCTTGATGCCCCTTTCATCGTTGAGCTTTTCACGGTCTGCTTTTTCGGCAGATCCCCGGAGGTTGTCACCTCCGGCTGGTCGGTCTTGCGACCGCCAGGCTCCCGACGCCAGCGTGCGTTACGCGAACCTCACGAGCTTTGCACCCGATTGGCCATAATGGCTTTGGTCACGCGTCCCGCCGGGGGATTTGGAAGTTTCCTTCCGCACCCGCTTTGAGTCCGACCACTCCGCCGATTTGCACGGCAGAGCATTTCCCGTTCGCCCATATTCGCGGGGCAAAGCCCCGACGCCATGAGATAGAATCTGGAGATTACTCCCGGTTGGTGACCGGGGATTACTTCCAAAAGCCTCTCTCGAACGTGGCGGGCCACTCTCGTGGCACCACGCTCTACGGAACATGAACGTGACGGTTGGTAAAACCCGTCCCCTTAGCCGGATGGTGAATCCGGTTTGCTGGGTGTTCATGCCCATCTCAAAATGGAGTCAGAAGATGCGTTGGCACCTCACTGACGATTACAGGAAGGCAAAACCTCCCAGAGTGCCTTTTACCATGTTTGGCTGAGTCAAACAATGGTTTGAAACGATGTCAGATCGTTGGCGTATTGCGTCGGAGCCAGTCCCGAAGAGCTTCCGCCACGATGTCCTGCTGGCTGGCCGGCTGCTCACGCCTCACTCTCCGTTCGGCGGAAGCGCGGATGAGTTGCGCGGGCAAATCAGCCGGGAGACGAAATGTCATTGAGACGGTGGGCGCAGCGTTCTGGCTGTGGGTTCCAGTCACTAGCGCGGTTCGATTCGTTGCTGACGGTGTTTGGCGGCGCGCACGCGCGGGTTGTGGATTCGCGACGACGGGGACCGTCGGGGCGGGGTCGGCCTTGCCGGTTACAAACTCCAGTTCGCTCCGGCTAAAGTTCTCCGTTCGCAATGCTTCGCTCATGGTTCTTCGACTCCTCTCTGAACAGTCCATGGAACAACTCCTTGATTTCATTTGCGGCCATCTCTCCACGCGGTCCCAAACGCCAGACAACGGTTCCCTGCCCGGCGGCGTCCGCATACGCCTGCCGCAACCCTAGTCCGCGCACGGAAGGAACGGCCAGGTTTCGGGTTGATTCCAACAGTTCCCGGCTCAGGCGGTAATGGG
>CAITMP010000184.1 GCA_903893525.1 uncultured Acidobacteriia bacterium
AACCGACTAGTCTCCGCAGGATGAGGCTTCTTTTTGACGAGGGTCTCTCCCCGAAGCTGGTAGAGATTCTGCGGGACCTGTTTCCAGGCTCCGAAAGCGCATTGAATAACGGACTCGCCCGGCAAGGTGACTCCCGCATCTTGGCCTATGCGGACCAATTTGGATTTGTACTTGTTACCACTGATAGCGATTTCGAGACACTCGTGCAGAATGCCCACAGCGCGGTCGTGGTAATCCTACGATCCTGCAACTACCCGACCACCATCGCTGCCGAGGTGCTCCGCAGGAACGCCATTCGCATTGCCGACTTACCCAACACAAGGAACAAAGTCCTTTACTTGGACAGATGAGGGTGCTGTGGCCTGCCAACGCAGGAGCTACCCACCCTGAACGGTATGCCGCCGGATCGCCGTGGTTTTTCCAGTGGTCGGATCCACATCCACAATCACGGAATGCAGTTCCGGCGACCCCTTTGCTGCCTCCAACCGGGCCGAAATTCCCGTCAGGAACCGTTTCATCACGGCATCCTTTTCCGCGCCGATGACTGAATCGTACGGACCGGTCATTCCGCAATCGGTTTGGTAGCCGGTGCCGCCGGGCAGAATCCGCGTGTCCGCAGTCGGAATATGCGTATGGGTTCCGACCATGGCCGAAATCCGGCCGTCCACATGCCAGCCCATCGCCATCTTTTCGCTCGTAACCTCGGCGTGGAAATCGAGGAATCGCACCTTCACGTCATCCGGGATGGAGGCGATGAGTTCGTCCGCCTTGCGGAACGGGCAATCGGTATTGGCCATATAGACCCGGCCCTGCAGGTTCATTATGGCGCAACGTTCGCCCGACGGGGTTGTGTGAATATAAAGGCCGCTGCCGAGCGCACCCTTCGGGTAGTTGGCGGGGCGCAGCAGTTTCGGCTGGCGCGGGAGGTATTCGAAGATCTCCTTCTTATCCCAGACGTGGTTGCCGGTCGTCATCACGTCGATACCGTAGCGGAAAAGCTCCTCCGCGATGGCGGGGGTGACCCCGAAACCGGCGGCGGAGTTTTCCACATTGGCGATCACCACGTCAATGCCTTGGGAGCGCCGGATGTCGGCCAAGTGGTCCGACACGATCATCCGTCCCGGATGGCCGAAGATATCCCCAATAAATAGGAGTCTCAACCGGTTACGCCCCAACTCCGGCGTCCCGAACGCCCAATCCACGCAAACAGTGGTCGATCCACATCTTGGTCAGCTTCTCCTGCGCACCGTTCTGGGTGAGACGCGTGCGGAGGTTGGCAAAATCGACGTGGTCCAGAGGCTGGTCCTGGTTGAAGCAGGAGAATACGACCGTCTCCTCGCCCGTTTCCGGATTCCGGTGGGTCTGGAGGCACTGGGCGCAAATTTCCTTCATCATGCATTGCATGGGCGAATTGATGGAGCCGATTGCCTGGTGGTCTGGCTTGATATAAGGGCGCAGAACGGTGTGGCGCGCCTGCTGGACGGCCCGCATCATTCCATCGGAGCCGATGGCGATGATCCGGTCGACGGCGGAAAGCGGAATGCCGCCATCGCCCAGATCGCCGCGTCCGTAGGCCACCATGGCCTCCACGATATTGCCGACAAACGCGGAGTCTTGGACGCGGGTGGCTGTGAATCCAGGTGCCTCGTCGCAGACCCATGTGACAAGGTCGGCGGCCTTTTCAATCTCCTCGACCTTGTAGCGGTCGATGATTTTCTTGTAGCCGGCGAAGTAGATGACGCGCGAGCCTTCCTCGCGCAGCTTTTGGCCGATGGAGAAGAGAACTGCATTGCCCAGGCCGCCGCCTACCAAAAGGACGGTTTCCTTGGACGGGGTTTCGCTGGGGGTGCCTGTGGGACCCATTAGGATGACCGGTTCGCCCTTCTTCAGCATGGCGCAGAGATCGGAGGATCCGCCCATTTCGAGGACAATTGTGGAAAGTAGACCGTGCTCCTGATCCACCGAGGCACCGGTGAGCGCCAGTCCTTCCATTCCGAGGACGGTGTCGGCAGTTCGCGGGGCGAGGGCCTCGTAGTTTTGGAGCCGGTAGAACTGCCCCGGCAGGAATGCGCGGGCGGCGAGCGGTGCGCGCACGATCACTTCGACGATGTTCGGCGTTAGGCGAATCACGTCATGGACGGTTGCACGCAGTTCGTCGTTGAGCTTGGCGATCAGAACCTGCGGGTCCACGGCGGGGGCGGACATGCCGGCGAGTGACCGGGAAACCACCGGGTATCCCTGCTTGGCGCTCGCCATGGCCTTGACCACGTTGCCGGAGAATGACGGATGGAGGTCTCCGAAGAAACTGATAGCCCTGCCATCGGGACGCAGGGACATCAGGACCTGCACCTTTTGCGGTTTGGCGATCTTTTCCGGCTTGACCTTGTTGCCGTCCTCGTCGAAAGCTTGGAAGTAGCGGCCGTCCAGGAATACATTGTGGTCGTCCTCGCGGGCGAGAACGGTATTGGGCTGGGTCCCGGCGGCGACGAGAATCGTCTTCGCGGGAACTGTGACGGATTCGCCTGTGGCGACGATTTTGGCTCTTTCGGTGTCCCACGCGTACTTTTGGAAGCGCAGGGCGGCGGCGGAACCCGCGGCATCCACCTCAACCTCTTCCGGCGCGAGGCACTCGGCGAATTTGACGCCTTCCTCGAAGGCCTTGGACACTTCCTCGTGGTTCAGCGTGTAGCTGGGCGCATCGATCAGGCGGCGGCGGTAGGCCACGGTGACGCCACCCCAGGAATTCAGCAGTTCGATGAAGCGGGGCTCCCGCCCCTCGGCTGCCGCTTGTTGGCGTTCAGCGCGGATCGCTTGGCCGTGGGCGAGGAATTCCTTGGCTGTGACGGCTTCATCGGGGGTCCATTTTGCACGGACTGCGACTTCGCCCAAGTCTTCCACCAAGGCCTCGTAGCGGGCGAGGAACTTCTCCACCTGCACGACGTAATATGCCAACGACTCCGTGCCCGTGTCGATGGCTGTAAGACCGCCGCCGATAACGACGATGGGCATGCGGATCTGGAGGTTCGCCAACGAATCCGACTTGGCCGCGCCGGTCAGCTGGAGCGCCATCAGGAAGTCCGAGGCTTGGCGGACGCCGCGGACCAAGCCGTTCTTCATCGGAATCACGGTCGGCCGGCCGGCACCCGCACACAGCGCGATATGGTCGAAGCCCAGATTGAACGCGTCGTCCACGGTGATGGTTCCGCCGAAGCGGACACCGCCAAACATGGCGAACTGGGATCGGCGTTCAAGCAGGAGGCGGATGACCTTGAGGAAGTTCTTATTCCACCGGACGGTGATGCCGTACTCGGCGACGCCGCCAAAACCTGCCATCACGCGTTCGCCCAAGCGCTCGTAGATTTCGGTGATGTCCTCAATCGGGCGGAAATCCACACGCTTGCCCCATGGATCCACGCCGGAGATGTCCGAGGGCAGGGGCTCGATCTTCAGGCCGTCGACGGCGGCAACCGTGTGGCCATCATTCATCAGGTGGTGCGACAGGGTGAAACCGGCGGGGCCGAGGCCGACGACGAGCACCTTGCGCCCGGAATCCTCACGTGGGTAAGGCCGGCTGAAATTGAGCGGATTCCAACGGGTGAGCAGGGAGTAGATCTCGAAGCCCCACGGCAGTTCCAGGACATCTTTGAGCGAACGGGTCTCCACCTGCGGGATGTCGACGGGCTCCTGCTTCTGGAAAATGCAGGATTTCATGCAGTCATTGCAGATTCGGTGCCCGGTGGCTGCAGCCATGGGATTGTCGATGGTGACGACGGCCAAGGCCGCCAACGGCAACCCTTCGCCCTTCACCACGTTCATCTCCGAGATTTTCTCTTCCAACGGGCAGCCCGCGAGCTTGACGCCGAAAACGGAGGACTTGAAGGCGCCGTCCTTTTCCTTCAGTCCGTGCGAACAGCTGTCCTTGCCTTGGTTGTGGCACTTGATGCAGTATGCCGCTTGGTCGAGCGCGGGCAAAAGAGTCATTCCCGGGTCGGTCAGGTCGAATCCGGAGCGGTTGCGCCAATGGTCGGGACCAAAGATGAACTGGACGAGGTTGCCGGTCTGGGTTGTCTCGGCCGGAACCAAGTGGTTCATGTCCAACTTGTGGGGCAGGTGGAAAAGGACATCGCCCTTGTGGGCGGCCTTGCCTGCGGTGGTCAGGACAGCCCAGATGGCATATTGGGCGGCGATTTTGAGGTCGTCCGCGTGGGCGGCCTCGGATTCGGCGGAGTCGATCCAACGGGCCACGTGCTCGCCGTAGGATGCCTCGGTGATTGGCTCGCCGAACAGGGTTTCGAG
>CAITMP010000185.1 GCA_903893525.1 uncultured Acidobacteriia bacterium
CCCGGATCGATGCCGAAGGCTTTGTCCAGATTGTGGACCGCAAGAAGGACATGGTCAACCGGGGCGGGGAAAACGTCTACTGCGTCGAAGTGGAATCCGCTCTCGTCGCCCATCCGGATGTGTTTGAATCCGCCGTCATGGGGGTTCCCGATGCGATGATGGGCGAGAAGGTGGGGGCCGTGGTTGTGCCGAAACCGGGTCGTACCATTGATGTCGCAGACGTGGTGGCATTCGCCAAGTCCAGACTGGCGGATTTCAAGGTGCCGCAATACATGGTGGTTCGTCAGGAAATGCTGCCGAGAAACCCAGGTGGCAAGATTCTGAAAAAGTCGCTCCGGCAGACCGTTGAATGGGGAAAGGCGCTCCGATGACTATTCAGGATTTGCCTGCGCTAGTGGGCACGGAAGTGTCAGTGACCGACTGGGAGCGGATCGAACAGGACCGGATCGATCTATTTGCTGCCGCGACCGGTGACAACCAGTGGATCCATACCGATCCGTTGCGTGCCGCCGCGGAATCCCCCTATGGCGCGCCGATTGCACACGGCTTCCTCACGCTTTCGATGCTCAGCCTGCTCTCGAAGGACGTGCTTCCCGTCGATGGGGTCCGGTTGCGGGTGAACTACGGCCTCAACAAGGTACGGTTTCCAGCGGCGGTCCGGGTGGGGTCGAATATCCGTGGCCGATTTGTCCTTGTGGATGTGAAAGCCTTTGCCGAAGGCGCTGACATCGTTCTGGGCGTTGCGGTCGAGCTGGAGGGTTCCAGCAAGCCTTGTTGTGTTGCCGAGTGGATTGTCAGGTATTACCGGTAGCACACCGCGATGGCCAGGAACCGCGAATTCGACGATCATGAAATCCTTGCGGCTGCCACAGACGTATTTTGGCGGAAGGGGTACGAGGGGACGTCCGTCCAGGACTTGGTGGTTGCCACCGGTCTGAGCCGCGGCAGTCTCTATGGTGCGTTCGGGGACAAGGAGCAACTGTTTCGCAAGGCACTGGCGCACTTCGAAGAACGCAGTTTCAGCGGGTTTGAGGAGGTGGCCGCCGGACATGCCGGGGGCGTCGGCAAGATCCGGGCGGTATTTCAACAGGCGGCGGAGAGTACTCTCACCGATTGCCGCGGCTGTCTCGTCGCGAACGCGGCGACGGAATTGAGCTCTCGGGAACCATGGATGGCAGAAATTGGCGAGGCTTCCCGGCGGGGCCTGGAGCGCTTCTTCAAGTCGTGTATGGACTTGGCGGTTGCGACCGGGGAATTGGAGTCCGACAAAGGCGGTCCCGCAATGGCGCGGTTCCTGACCAATGCGCTACTGGGACTCCGTGTGATGGCAAAGATGAAGCCGACCCGCGAATTGCTGGCGGACATCGTGGCAACTACGCTTTCCATTTTGAATTGAAATAGTGCGAATCCAAAGGGGCCCCAGCCGAGTCCATATTTCTGGAACGAACATTCCAGAATAGGAAGCGCAACATGGCAAAACTCACAGGAAAAATCGCTGTTATCACTGGCGGCACCACGGGCATCGGGCTGGCGACGGCACAACTCTACCAGCAGGAAGGTGCAACCGTCGTCGTGACGGGCCGCAATCCGGCGACATTGGCAGCGGCACAGGCCACCCTTGGTCCCAATGCGACCGTGATCGCGTCGGACGCCAGCAACTTGGCTGATATCGAAGCGCTAGCGGCCCTGGTGGCTGAAAAATTTGGTCGGGTGGACGTGTTGTTCGCCAACGCGGGCATCGCGCAGTTTGCCCCGGTGGAAGGCGTCTCGGAATCCTTCTATGACAACCAGTTCAATTTGAATGTGAAGGGCTTGTTCTTCACGGTCCAGAAGCTGTTGCCATTGATTCCGCAGGGCGGCGCGGTGATTCTGAATGCCTCCATCGTCTCGGTCAAGGGCATGGGAACCACTTCCATCTATGCCGCGACCAAAGCTGCCGTTCGCTCGTTTGGTCGAACGTTCGCTACGGAATTGGCACCCAAGGGCATCCGCGTCAACACGATCAGCCCGGGCCCGATTGCGACGCCGATCTACGACAAGCTCGGCATGCCGAAGGAAATGCTGGACCAGTTTGCGGCCGGAATGGCGCAGTCGGTGGCCCTGAAGCGTTTCGGCCAGCCCGAGGAAATCGCCAAGGTCGCACTGTTCTTCGGCTCCGACGACTCCTCCTATGTGACCGGTACGGAGCTATTCGTCGACGGAGGGTTGGCCGAACTGTAAGCTGTATGAATGGTGACGCCTGAAGCGCGAAAACTGGCCTGGATGCAGAGGATTGCCGCCGCGATCCTCTGCATCTACTGGATTGCGTTCTGGATGGATCACTCGGATTTGAAGCCGCGAGCCGCTGACGTCGAATGGTCGTTCCTGCTTCCGGATTTGGTCTTTATCGCACTTGCGTTCGTCGTTGGGAGTCGTTGGCTGCTGGCGGCTGACAGGCGCGCAGACACGGTCGCCGCAGTTGCCGGCGGGGCTCTTTTTTACTTGGGATTTCTCGACACCATGATGAACATTCGCGGGGGACAGTACACGGCGGTACCGTCGCGGGGTGCGGTCAATGCGATTGTCAACGTCCTTTGCCTCGGATTCGGCGCTTTCAACATCCGGTATGCGCTGAAGCGAGCGGTGGGGAAATGATTGTTCTTGTTACTGGGGCGTCTTCGGGCATCGGTGCCGCGTGTGCGGCGCGGCTCGAAAAGGCGGGTCACACGGTTGTTGGCGCTTCGCGGTCGGGCAAGGGCGGGCGGGTGCTGGATATCCGCGACCCTACTGCGATCACCCAGCTGCTGGCGGATGTCGAACGCGAGTTTGGGCGCATCGATGCGGTAGTCAACTCGGCCGGGGTCGCGGTGGGCGGGCCGGTGGAGGATACTCCATTGGAACTGGTTCAAGCCCAGCTCGAGACCAATCTGATGGGCGCGGTCTATCTGTTCCGGGCTGCGGCACCGCATTTGCGGCGTTCGGCCCCCAGCCGGATGATCCACATTTCATCGCTGGCAGCACATATTGCCTTGCCCTACCAAGCCTTGTATTCCGCAAGCCACGCTGGGGCGAACGCGTTTTGCCAGGCGCTGAGGTATGAAATGGCCCCTCACGGCGTGCGGGTGATCGTGGTGGAGCCCGGCAGCTTTCGGACCGGCTTGACGAAGAACAGGCGCAGCCCCGAGCTGTCGGAACCTTACGCCAAGACTGCGCGGACGGCGTTGGATGCCAACGACCGGGATGAATTGAAGGGCGTCGATCCGGAACAGTTGGCGGAACTGGTGGAGAAGCTGTTGACGGCCCGGAATCCACCCGACCGCTGTTCAGCGGGCCTCTGGGAGGAGCGGATCGGCCTTGCGGCCCGACGATTCCTTCCGGAACGTATTTTCAGGCGGATTATCGGCTCCCACTACGGTGTTTAAGCCAGCCCGTTACGGTCGGAAGCCGAGGGTTTCGAACACGTGTCCGATGTAGAGGCGCACGCAGCGGCCTTCGACACGCACCATGACACTCTGTTCCTTGAGTCCCACGAGCTCGCGCACTGCACCAGGAATCCACAGTTTTCCATCTGAAGATAGGCTGGACACAAAATCCTCGTCGCCGTCCGTATCCTCATCAGCAAGCACGGGC
>CAITMP010000186.1 GCA_903893525.1 uncultured Acidobacteriia bacterium
CCCTCAGTGGTCACTTCAAAACCGGCCAATGGTGGACGTCTCAAAACCGGCCAACGAAAGCTCAGGACGAGGACATTCTCAGGGTGGCGCTTCCTGGGTCCGGTGTCAAGCGGATAGTTGAGATTTTCGGTGTGAGCGGCAGTTTGGTGTAAACTGAGCTCACCTGGGCGGAGGATACGGCAACGCAGGGATGCGACCGGAGCGCCGACCCAGCGGCCGGAATGGGCCGGGGCGGGCGACGCCCGCCCTTCTTCAGCACATTCTGGCGGTAAAGCGGTTAAATCCCAGGGGTTTGGGGACGGAGTCCCCAAGTTGGACGGAGCAGCCCTCCTTATTGGTTGCCGGGCGCGCCGTCGTGGATTTCCCGTGCAGGCGGTTCCGTCTTGGTTCGCCAACTGCGCGGGCCGCACTTGAGGATGTGGCCGTGGTGCAGAAGTCGGTCGAGCATCGCGCTGACGGCCGCCACGTCGCCCAGCAGTTTCCCCCAGTCCTCGACGGGGCGGTTGGAAGTCAACAGGGTGCTGGCACGTTCGTACCGGCGCATGACGATCTCCAGCAGGTCCTCCGCCGCCGTGTGCGGTAGTTTCCTCATTCCGAAATCGTCGATGATCAGCAGGTGCGCCGCGGCGAGCGACTCCATGTACTCCTTCCGCGTACCTTCGACCACCGCTTCGGCCAGATCCTCCAGCAGCTTGTGCGTTTCGAGGTAAAGCACGCGGTAGCCCTGTTGGATGGCGGCCTGGCCGATGGCCTGGGCCAGGTGGCTCTTGCCCGTGCCTCCTGGACCCAGAAAAAGAGCGTCCTCGCGCCGCTCCAGGAACCGGCACGTGGCAAGGTCGAATACAAGGCTGCGGTTCAGCTTCCGGTTGAAACTGAAGTCGAAGTTGTCGAGGGTCTTCTGCGCGTCGCGGAAACCCGCCTGTTTGCGGCGCCGCTCGAGCAGCCGGTCGCCACGGCGGGCGAGTTCGTCGGACACAAGGCACGAGATCAGGTCGATGGGTGCCATCGATTCCGCCTGTGCCTGGCGCAGACGCGTTTCCAGCACGGTTGCCATGCCGCCCAGGCGCAGTTGCCGGAGCGCGCGGTCCAGTTCAATCAGGTTCATCTTCCATTCCTTTCGTTCGCTCGTTGATGAAGTTGCGGTATTCCTCGAGTTTCCAGGTACCGTCGCACAAAGTGGTATTCGGCGACGCCCAGCTCCAGGGCCGCGGCGCAGGCGTCCTCGACCGCCGCCGCGCCATGCTTTTTCACCATCGAGAGCACGCCGAGGATGCGGCGGACGGCTGGTTCGCCCTGTTCGCGGTGGATCGCGTGGCAGAGGTCGCCGACGTGCGGTCCGGCCTGTTCGGCCCGCCATAACATTCTTGCCGTTGTCGGCGGTGTCTGTTTGGGATGCTCATCGCGGTTGATGCGGTGGCCTCCGCGCTCCTGCCGCAAATGCTCCCGCAGCAACCGGCCCGTTGCCGGATCGAGTAGGCGGACGTGGATTTCATCCCATTGCACGTGGACGGTCTTGGAGATCCATCCGGGAGGCGCTCCATATTAGGCTGCGCCGACTTCGACGCAGCCGTCGAGATGGACCACGCGCTGGCCGTACTGGTAGTAGCGGAAGGGTTCCAAGGGGAGGGGAAGCAAAACCGGACGCTCTTCGGCGAACATGGCCGACACTTGCCGCTTGGTCGTCCCATGGATGCGGGTGTCGGCCCAACGCTCCTCCCATTGGTCGAGGCGGGCTTGCGCCGCCTCCAGGCTCTCGAAACGCTCTCCTTTGAGCGGTGTTTTCTGCGCGTGGAGATC
>CAITMP010000187.1 GCA_903893525.1 uncultured Acidobacteriia bacterium
AACTTCTACCAGCCTCCAGCGCTTCGTCTTGGAGATCGGACGTGTTTCCTCGATGCGAACCAAATCACCCGTTTGAGCGATTTCCAGCTCGTCATGAGCACAAAACTTGTTGGTGCTCGAAATCACCTTCTTGTACTCGGGGTGCTGGAACCGACGGCGCACCCGGACGATGATGGTCTTGGCCATCTTGTCCGATACGACTTCGCCGACACGCTCCTTGCGATGCCCGACCGTTTTGTTAACCACTGGATTTTCCACCGATTCAGCCATAGTCCTGATTAAGCTTTGGAGGTTGACGCGGCCTGCTGACGGACTGTCGTCAGGCTGGTTTCACAACGGGCGATTTCCCTCCGGATTTCACGAATGCGATGAGGCTTCTCAAGACGGGCGGTTGCCTGCTGGAGACGGAGATTGAACAACTCCTGACGCATCTCGCGGCCTTTGGCCGTCAACTCCTGAGTGGTCAGTTCGCTATAATTTTTCTTGGCCATGAGGTCAGCCGAGCTTGTGCCGGGCAATAAACTTGGTTGGGATGGGCAGCTTGGTGGCAGCGAGGCGCATGGACTCGCGAGCCAGGGCTTCGGGGACCCCATCGACTTCGAACAGAATGCTGGCGGGGCGGATGACCGCGACCCAGGACTCCACAGCTCCCTTTCCGGTTCCCATCCGGACTTCCAGAGGCTTCTTGGTGAAGCTCTTGTCGGGGAAGATACGAATCCAGACCTTGCCCCGCCGTTTCAAATGACGGGTGATGGCCACACGGGCAGCCTCGATCTGCTTGGTGTCCATCCAGCAGCGCTCGAGCGCCTGGAGACCGTACTCTCCAAAAGCCACGGTGTTACCGCGGGAGGCAATGCCGGTACGGCTGCCTCGTTGCATTTTCCGGTATTTAACCCGGGCTGGCATCATGGCCATAAATTAGGATCCTTACTGAACGGATTGCGGTTGTTTTCCGGCGGGAGCATCTCCCACCCGGGAGGGTGTCTGGGCTTTTTTGAGGTCCGCCTTGCTGGTTTCGCCCTTGCAGATCCAGCACTTGACACCCAGTTTGCCGTACATGGTATTGGCCTCGGCGAAGCCATACTCGATATTCGCGCGGAGGGTGTGCAGGGGGACCCGTCCCTCGTGATAAATTTCAACCCGTGCGATTTCGGAACCACCGAGACGGCCACCGCAGCGAATCTTGATGCCTTCGGCACCGAAATCCATGGCGGTCTGGACCGCCTTCTTCATGGCCCGGCGATGTCCCACGCGGCGCTCCAATTGAAGAGCGATGTTCTCCGCCACCAACTGGGCGTCGATTTCGGGTTGCTTGATCTCCTGGATGTCGACGTAGACCTCTTTTCCGGTCAGCTTGGAGAGTTCCTCCTTCAGCTTGTCGATTTCCGATCCCTTGCGGCCGATCACCACTCCGGGACGGGCGGTGTAAATCGTCACACGGCAACGGTTGGCTGCCCGTTCAATATTGATCCGGGGTACCGCGGCCGACTCGAGCTTGCGCTTGAGGGCGGAACGAATGATGAAATCCTCGTACAGCAGACCGCCGAAATCGCGCTTGTTGGCGTACCACTTGGAGCGCCAATCCTTGGTCAGGGGGATCCGCAATCCCACCGGGTTCGTCTTTTGTCCCATAATCGATTAGGCCTTGTCGCTGACGATGATCTTAATGTGGCAGGAACGCTTGATGATCGGTCCTGCCGAACCGCGCGCCTTGGGAATGAACCGTTTGAAGCTGACGGCGGTCTGGGCAAAGGCCCGGTGCACGACCAGGGTTTCCGGCTTCAATTGGTGGTTGTTTTCCGCGTTGGCGATGGCGGACTTGAGTGTTTGCGCCACAGCCCGGGCGGACTTGCGCGGGACAAATTGCAGCACGGCCAGAGCCTGCTGGGCATTGAGTCCCTGAATCTGACGCACGACCTCGCGGACCTTCTGCGCCGACATTCGGAAATTTTTGTATGTTGCCTCGACTTCCATCGTGAATCCCTCTTTGTGGATCGCTATTTGGCTTCCGCTTTCGCGGTATGCGCCCCGT
>CAITMP010000188.1 GCA_903893525.1 uncultured Acidobacteriia bacterium
TTCTGCAGGCCGGGTCCGTAGGTGAGCGTCGGCGGCGTGTTCCCAATCCCGAGCGAATTGATGCCGGGCAGCGAAAATACCTTCGCATCGAACGGGAACCACAAGCGCTTGTCGATATTGGACGGCGGCGCGCTCCCCTCCGGCAGCCAGTAGTTGGAGCCCGACATCTGACAGCGGAACGGAATCCCGCCCGTCGGCGTACCGGTCCAATACCCGATCGGCGCGCTTGCAGCGGTACATCCCACCGTGATCGGCGTGCCGTAGAAAATCGATCCCACTGCCGCGAAGCGCCAGCCATCCAACGCGCCCTTGGTAAGGAAATTCCTCCAGATCTTGCTCCCGTTCGGCACCTGGTAGCCCATGTTCAGGTTCACGGCGTGCGGACGGCCCGCCACATTCTTCGTCAAGCCATCCGACACCCACTGGTTGTGGGCGAACGTCACCGTCTTCGACCACGTGTAGTTAGTGGAGAACTGTAACCGCTTGCCAAAACGCCGGTTCACCTGCGCCTGCATCGAGTTGTAGGAGGACTCCCCAAGGCTCGTGTACGTCGAAATCGACCCATAGCCTTGGTACCCCGTCATCGCCCGGATCAAGTTGGTGGCGTAGAACGCACCCGTCCCGTTGGTGCTGGTCGGGTCCAGATAGGCCTTGACCGCGCCGCCCTGCGGAGTCCAGTCGGTCAACGGCGGGACCGCGTTGGCGTCGTTCGCAGTGCCGAATCCGTGGTGCGCAACGTTCCCCACATAGGCCACGTCGAGGATGATCCCGTGTTTCAAGTCCTGCTGGATGCCGAAGCTCCAGTTGTAGGTGGTCGGATTCTTATAGTTCTGTGACCCGCCATTCACGTTCTGCGCGCCGTAAAAACCTTGCGTGTTCAGCAGGTTGGTGAACGTGGTGTTGTAGTAGATCGGCGACCGGAAGGCCGGCGGCGCGGCCATGGGACCCACACCGGCACTGGTTGCGCCAATCGTATCCACGCCATAAGCCCGGCCGTAGAAAATCCCGAAGCCACCCCTCAGCGCCGTCTTGCCCTTGCCGAAAACGTCCCAGGCGAAGCCCACCCGCGGGCCGAATTGCGGCGGCGGCGTGTGGAAGAACTTCGAATCGTACTGCAGGATGCCCGAATACGGCAACCCGTCCGCGGGATACGACGCCGGGTCGAACGACGTGGAGCGCGCAAACGGATACACCGCGCCGGTCTGGGGATTCACCGCCACTTTCTGGGCCGCCACCAGCGCCGGGTAAAGCAATTGCCCCGATTTCTTGCCGCTGTACGCCGCCCCGTCGAACAGCCCCAGCGTAGCCCCCGCCGAGTACGTGGGCTGCAGAATCTGCACCCGCAATCCAAGATCCAGCGTCACCCGTTTCGCGACCTTCCACGAATCCTGTGCGAAAAACTCCACCTGGTTGTACCGCGAGTGGTTCACCTGCTTCTTGTTGTCCTCGCCATACGCCTGCACGGTTCCCACCAGCAGGTTGGAATAGGCATATCCCGTGTCGGCTGGATTCGACGTGTCGGACCCGAACCAGTACGTGCCGGCCGTATTGTAGGTGGAATACACGCTCACATTGCGCGCGGTGTGCTCGTAATACGCACCGAACTTGACCGTGTGGTTCTTTTTGATCCAAGTCACGTTGTCGCTGACGTTCAGGATCTGGTCCGTCCCGTTGAACGGCCAGCGGCTATCCCGTCCAAAGGTCGGAGCCGCCGTTACGGCCTGCCCCGCCGATTGCGCGCCGTTGGTCCCGAAATTGATGTTCGGAATCAGATTCAATACGTTGCCGGGGAAGAAGTGCGGCAGGCTTACCGGCTTCCCATCGGGTCCCTTCAGCGCGGGCAACTCATTTACCGACGCAAACTTCTCCGGATCGGTCGGCGACACGATCTGGTGCGCCCGGTTGATCCCGACCACCGATTCATTGATCAAATTGTTGCGGATCGTCCGAATCACCGTCAGCGAAAAACCCGCCGACAGGATGTCGTAGTTGCTGGAATACTGCCCCCAACCACCGCCTCCGTTCAA
>CAITMP010000189.1 GCA_903893525.1 uncultured Acidobacteriia bacterium
CCAGGGGGCGATGGCAACAATCGATTTGATGGACGCCCGGTTCAGCGCCTTGTATTTCGGACTGTCGGCGAACCAGTCGGCGAGATAGCCGCCGGGAACGAATGTGGCGAGGGCGCTTTTAGGGCTGTACCCCGCACCGCCACTGGTCAGCGCCCCATACCCGCCCATCGAATAGCCCACGATGGCGATGTTCGCCGAGTCCACATTGGCCTGGCTGGAAAGCGACTCGACGACGAAAAGCTGGTCGGCGGAGCGGTTGAGCAGGGTGCTCTGGAAGGCCCGGATCTCGCCGAGGACGGAGTCCGTGTGATCGATCGCGGCAACCACGTACCCTTTCGATGCGAGGTTTTCCGTCAGGTAAGTGAGGAAGGTGCGGGTGCCGGGGTAGCCGTGGGAGACAACAACGAGCGGAAACTTGCGGTCGGCCACCGGAGTTGCGTCGCGCAGTGCCTTTCCGATGGTTTCGAAGCCCCCGGGAGGGTTGGTGTTGCCCGGATTTCGGCTGGTGTAGGTGGTTTTCTCCTCCACCCCAGCGGGGATGACTGCCGGATACCAGAGTTCGATCTTCAGCGGACGGTCGTAGAGTGGAGCCTTGCCCGAATCCTTGTCGAATTTCAGGATGTCGACCTGGTCCTTGTGGACGAGGTCCATCGTTTTCACGCCCACGCCGAAGGTGCCCCTGCGGGCCAGTTCCGGCGCATCCGGGCCGGGCACGCTGTAGAACGTTTGCGCCGGGAGGGTGCAGGCGAAGGCGAGAAAGAGTAGGGCTCTCATTTGAGTTCGATCACCAGTGTGCGGTAGGTTTTCTTGTCGAGGTTGGTCAGGACGGGCGCAACTTCGCCCTTGAAGTGCCAGATTACGTCGCCGGATTTCCGGTTACGGATTTCCTTGTCACCGCTGGCGGGGTCGATGCGCTCATATTTTGAGTCGTCGAGGAAGACGATCACTTGGTCGGCTTTGCGGATGGACTTTTCGCGCGGGACACCGGGGTGGTAGTCCAGTTGCGTAACGCGGACGCGGTCGTTTTCCAATTTGGCATCCGATGACACGCCGGACGGGCTCTGGGCTCGGCCCAGGACATAGGCGCTGGCAATCGCCAGCACGATCCAGAGGTTTTTCATTGTTCTGTGACCTATTTCTTGGCAGCGGGAGCGGGTGTGGCACCGAAATCCACTTCGTCGGCCTCCCACTGGCCTGCCTTGTTCTTGGCGGCGTGGACGACGGCGCGCTCGCCGGGCTTGAGATCCTTCAGGTCGCCCTTGGCCTTGCTCTTGAGAGCGTGGGTTTTCGCGGTCAAAACGATGGTGAGGGTCTCGTGTTTGGTGGTTTCGAGAACCAGTTGGTCCGCCGTGATGGATTTCACTGTGCCGGTGAGGTGCTCTCCACCCCCGTGCGCGGTAAGGGCGGCGGCCAAGGCCACGGCAGCGAAGGAAGCTTTGAAGGACTGGAACATTTCCTTCCCAGTCTAGTGCATTTTGGCCTGGATTTTGGCGGAGACGCGCCGGATTGCTTCTTGGCACTGTGTCGCGGCTGGTGCCAGCTTGCAGGCGGCCTCAAGCTGTTCCTTGGCCTCGGCGAATTTGCCAGAACCTTCGTGGGCGAGGCCAAGTTCGTAGCGGGTGACGTAGTCGCCGGGGGAGGCCGATGCTACCCGCTGCAGTTCCGATGCGGCATCGGCGAATTTGCGGGTTTCCACGAGGGCGGCACCCAGGTCCCGGCGGACCAGCAGGTTGCCGGGATCGTGCGCCAGAATCGCCCGAAAACTGGTGATCGCCAGATCGTAGCGGCGGGCGGCCATCTTGTCGAGGGCCTCCTCATAGCGAATCAGGTCGGGAAGGCGGTCCTTGGGATCCGCGCCGGAAGCTGCGGAGTTTGAGGGACCGGGTGCCAGGTAACCCAGGGATTCCAGCACTTCCTTGCGGCGGCTGGGATCTACTCCTGGCTGGGTGGAAACCTTGGCCGGGGGCCGGTACGATGCCAGTTGGGCCTTCAACCGGGCGGCGTCCACTGGTCGGCGTGCAATCAGGTTGTCCTTTTCACCGGAGTCCTTGTCCAAGTCGTAGAGTTCGGGCTTAGGGGCGTCGATGTATTTCAAGTTTCCGACGCGGAGGCTTCTCAATGGGGACCATCCGAAGGCATCTCGCGCGTAGACGCTTTCCGCGAACACGGCGGACGGGCCGGGTCCGGAGAACAGCGAACGTCCATGGAACGAGGGCGGGATCGGGATCTTCAGGAAATCGAGGATGGAGGCTGCCACGTCCACCAGTCCGCCGGGGTGGGCGGTATTTGGCGGGGCGGCGGACGTCCCGGAGGGCCAGTGGACCACTAGGGGAACATGGACGGTGCTCTCGTAAATGAAGTATCCGTGGTCGGATTCACCGTGGTCGCCCAATCCCTCGCCGTGGTCGGCGGTGAGTACCACCAAGGACCGGTCCCACCAGCCTTCCTTCCGCAAGGACTGCTCCAACCCGGCCAAGGCCTGGTCCACTAAGTCGGACTGGGCCCTGTAAGTGGGTGCACGCCAAGGCTTGTGTTGGTCAAAAAGGTGGATGAATACGAAGACAGGCTCGCCTTTGTGGGCCGCCAGCCATGCATTGGCGGAGCGGAAGACGAGCGGTGCGGTCCGGCGCTCGCGGACGGAATAGGAGTTGCGGGCTCCGCCGGCCACCAGCAATTCGCCCGAAAGCTTCGAGAATGCGCCGAAGCTGAACGGGCTGTCGTAGGTGTCGAAACCTTGGTCGAGTCCCAGTTCCTTCTCCAGAAAAATGCTGCCGATGAAAGCGGCTGTCCGGTACCCGAGTCCTTTCAGAATGCGCACCAGGGTGGGGGTGTTTGGGGGTAAGGTGGTGGCATTTTCCTCCACGCCGGTTTCGAAAGGGTATTGGGACGCCATCAGGACCGTGTGTGCGGGCAGGGTCAGCGGCACTTGGGTGGAAATGTTGGCGAAACGGGTCCCGCCCTTGGTGGCCCAGGATTCGATGGTGGGGGTGCGGGAATGGTCGGCGCGGAGGGTATCGACGGAGATGAGGATGACCGGGGTCTGTGCGTAGAGCGTTAGTGCCGAGAGAAGGAATCCGACCGCGCTCAACCGCATGACTTCACTTTAACGGGTTGCTGGTAGCAAAAGGAGGTTGACGGGGGATATGCTACGCTATACGATACTACGCAGGACGTAATTTCATTTGACAGACCCAACACTGCTTCTGCTTACGAGTCTCGCCGACGGCGAGAAGCACGGATACGCGATGATGCTCGATATTCAGACTTTCGCGGGAGTCCTGCTGGGCCCCGGAACACTCTACGGGGCAATCACGCGTTTGGAAAAGTGCGGTTGGATCCGGCCGGTCGGCGAAAACGGAAAGCGGCGGCCGTATGCGATTACCGGCGCTGGCCGCGCGTATCTGGAAACCGAAGTTTCGCAATTGGACCGGGTGGCGAAGACTGCGGCCCAAAGATTGAGGCCGGCATGACCGGGGCAGAGCTGAAATGGTTGGTCAAGTTGTATCCCCGCCAATGGCGGGAACGGTACGGTGAGGAATTCGCCGGGTTGCTGGAGGATGTGAAACCGGGATTCGGCGGGGTCGCCGACGTCATTTTGGAAGCGGGGAAAATGAGAATCGCGTCGATTGATGTACGGAAGCTGGCGGGCTTTGCTTTCGCGGGGCTAGTTGTCTCGGCCGTGGTGGCGTACCGGACGCCGGAGAAGTTTGCATCGAGTGCCGTCGTGCGGCTGACCGCATCGGCTGATGCAGAGCCAGAGGTTGTGCGGGCGGAGGCGATGCGGCTGCAGCGAGAGCTGTTGAGCCGGATCTCGCTCTCAAATCTGATCCAGGAACCGCAACTGAAACTCTACAGGAGCGAGCGGAAGCGGAAGCCCTTGGAGGACGTGATTGAACAGATGAAAAAGGAGGACCTTGGCATCCGGATGATGACTCCGAAGCCTGGTTCCAAGGAGACGGTGCTAGCGCTCACCTATTTTGGACCCGACCCGGCGCGGGCGCGTCTCCTAGTGGAGAAGCTGGTCCGAAGGCTGGTCGATGGCCATCAAACTACCCAACGGATGACGGCAGTTGGGCTTGCCGAGCATACGATCACCGATGCGGAGGCCAAAATGGCC
>CAITMP010000190.1 GCA_903893525.1 uncultured Acidobacteriia bacterium
CCGGCCCCGGTCTTTGTTGATTTACGCCGGCGACAACGATTTAGGCGATGGTCGCAGCCCCGAGCAGGTTTTCGCGTCATTTCAATCGATCTCCGTCCGGGTTGCGGCCACGTTGGGCGGTATCCCGCTCGGATTCATTTCCATCAAGCCGAGTCCGGCGCGATTTCCCATCATTGACCGCATCCGCCGGACCAACGCCATGGTGCGGCAATACATAGAGTGCCTGCCCTCCGGTTATTACGTTGACATTTTCGGAGAAATGCTGACCGCGTCCGGCGCGCCCCGCACGGACCTCTACCAAGCCGACGGCCTGCACCTGAACCGCGACGGCTACAGGCTATGGGGTTCCGCGCTGAAGCCCCATCTAAACAAAATCTTCACGAAGTAAACGTCGGCTTGGAACAGTACTGGATTATTCTGGGAAGAAGTTGCGCCGGGAATACCACAAGTGGTTTAGCCAAAGTTTGGGCCGTGACATGGAGCTGCTTGCATTTGGGCATGCCGGTGCCAAGGTCCTCGTTTTTCCCACCCGCGAGGGGCGGTTCTTCGATTACGAGGACTGGCGGCTGGTGGAAGCCCTGAGGGAGCCCATCGAGAACGGATCGATCCGGCTTTTTTGCGTGGATTCGGTCGATTCGGAGAGCTTGTATTGCCGTTCCGCCGAGCCTAGGGCCCGCATTGAGCGCCACCGCCAATACGAACGCTACATCTTGGATGACGTGGTCGCTTTCATGAAGTCCCAGAACGGCGAGCCGTCAATCATCGCCCACGGGTGCAGCATCGGCGCATACCATGCCATGAATTTCTCCTTGCGCCACCCCGGATTGTTCTGCAAGGTTGTCGCGCTCAGCGGGAGGTACGATCTTACCCGTGCGGTGGGGCCATTCGACGACCTTTTCAGCGGATACTACGACGAGGACGTTTATTTCATCACGCCGAACCACTTCGTGCCAAACTTGGCCGATCCCCGGATTCTTGGGATTCTTCGGCGCATGGAAATCCGCCTGGCCGTAGGGGTCGACGACCCTTTCCACGACAGCAACCAGTTACTGAGTGCGGCGCTGCACGCAAAGGAGATTCCCCACCAGCTTGCCCTTTGGCCGGGTGAGGCGCATCGGGCCAAATACTGGCGGGAGATGGTCCCGCATTATCTTTAGGTTCCGATTTTGCCCGTCAGGCTTCGCGTACCGTCAAATACCGGTCCAGCGCCGGATTTTCGATCCGCTGGACCTTGGTGCTGGGCTTGGGCCACGTGATTTCGACCCAATCGATCTTCCCCGCCTTGCCGACTCCGAGCACCTCACGCGGATCGTGCGATGACAGGTAGCTCCCGCCGCTGTTCTTCATCCGGTTGCGGATCACTCCGCCGGCGGACCAGCGGATCTTCGCCCCGATGGCGTCGCGGTTGCATGTGACGCCTTCCAGTTTCAAACCGAGCCAATGGTTGCCGTCGCCTGCCTTGTTTCTCAGCAGCACGGGCGCGCCGCCGTTGGTGGCGATCAGGACATCCACTTTGCCGTCATTGTTGAAATCACCTGCGGCCAGTCCCCTGGCCGGATACGAACGGGTAAATGCAGGACCGGCGTCGCCCGTGACGTTCACCAGTTTTCCGCCCTCCTGGTGGAAAAGAAGCAATGGCTCGGCGTACTTCACCTGGGCCGAGTAGTTCTCGATCATATCGTCCGGGTGGCCATTTGCCAGGATCAGGTCGATGGAGCCGTCGTTGTCGTAGTCGAAGAACTTCAGGCCCCAGCCGCTCAGGAGCCTGGTCGCTTGAGCGATATTGTTGGCGTGGGCGACGTCCCGGAATGTCTCATCCTTGTTGTTGCGGTAGAGCGAAAACATCTCCTGGTCCACATTGGCCACGAACAGGTCCTGGTATCCGGTGTTGAACACGTCCGCGGCGTCCACACCCATGCCGGAGCGCGCGCGCCCGCCCTCACTATAGCCCACTTCGGCTGCGAGCGCGGTTTCCTCGAACTGCCATCGGCCGTTCTTGTCCTTGCCGCGGTTGATGAAGAGGAAATTTTGGACGGTGTCGTTGGCGACGAACAGATCCATCAGGCCATCGTTGTTCACGTCGGTGGCGACAACGCCCAGGCCCTTGCCCATGGCCTTGGCGATGTCGGTGCCGGTGCGGACCTCGGTGAACGTACCGTCGCCGTTGTTGTGGTACAGGAAACTGGCTGTACCCCGGAAGACGCGCGGGATGCAATAGTACTGGCGGCCGAGTTTGTTGTCGCCGCAAGAAAGGTGGTCGGGCTTGCCGTTTGAATCGACGCCGCCGTAGTCCACAAAGCTGCAGAGGAAGAGGTCGAGCTTGCCGTCGTTGTCGTAGTCGAACCACACCGCCGAGGTGGTCCAGCCTTGGGTTTTCAGTCCGGCTTTGGCTGTTACGTCGGTGAAAGTGCCGTCGCGGTTGTTCTTGTAGAGGGTGCAGTTGCCGTAGGCGGTGACGAAGATGTCGGGCCAGCCGTCGTTGTCGTAGTCGCCGACCGCCACGCC
>CAITMP010000191.1 GCA_903893525.1 uncultured Acidobacteriia bacterium
CAGTCGGGGTAGCAGGGATAGCGCTCCCAGAGCACGGAATTCCGGATCGACGCGCCTTGGCCGACGTGCCACCCATCGCCGATCACGGCGTATGGCCCAAGCTTCGCACCCGGTTCGATCACGCAGTCATTTCCAATGACAACTGGCCCCTCTATCGCCACCTTGTCGAAATCGACGGTAACGTTGGAGCCCAAATAACCCCATTCTGTGCGCTGGTATGGCATGGAGACGCTGAAGACGCCGTCGAGGACGTGGCGGTTGACCTCCAGATAGTCGCGCTTGGTACCGACATCGAACCAGCCGCCATCAAACTGCAATCCGAGTATGGAGTAGTCCTTCGGTAGTTGCAAATACGGCAGGCGACCGAGGATTGCGGGGAAAACATGTTTGCCGAAATCGTACAGGGGAGCGTCGAGACCGACCTTCGCCTCCGTGCGGTACGGGTCCAAGGCGCGCAACAGGTCCATCTCGATCATGTAGATCGATGCGTTGTTGAGGCAGCTGGGCGAATCCGGGTCCTTCTCGCGGAAATCGACCACCCGGCCAACCGAAGAAAGCTGTCCGGGGCGCTTCTCAACGGATTCGAGCACCACGGTGCCGAAGTCTTTGCGGCGATCCCACGGGATTTCAGTCAGGGCCATCGAGACTGCGGCCCCCGATTTCTTATGGAGGTCGTACATCTCGGCCAGCAGTTCGGTGCCGAATTCGGAGACGATATCGCCGCTGGGCACGATCACCGTCGAGCCTTGGAACGGCAGCATCGCCGCAGGTGCGGTATCAATCGCCAGCATTTTGGCGTCACGTCCAAGCGCCATCTTGCAAACACCGCCAAGCGTGCCTGTGGGGGTTTCCTCCGAGACAAAAGTCATCGAACGGCCCGGTCCCGCGCCGCCGTGGAAATGGTTGCGGATGGCGTCGGCCAGCACGCACAGGTTCATCGAAATGTCCGTCAAACCGGCATCCGCGAAGCGCTTGACCCAAAGTTCAGCGATAGGCACCTTGCCAGCCAAGGGAAAGATGGGTTTGGGAAGGAGTTGCGCGGTCAACGGGTCGAGCCGCTTACCCAAGCCAGCCCCGAGGATGGCGCCTTTTACTTGCGAGGCCGAGTCGTGCAGCGATGGATTGGGCATGTGGGTTCCGGGTGGTGGGTGAAATGGGCGTGACATTGTCCCGCGACAGGATCCTGCGACGACGGCCCGCCACGTCGTCAGGATAACAGGGTCGGTGTGGTACTTTGGAAGTTTCTAGAACGCATATGGCATACGTAATCGCAGACCCCTGCATCGGAACAAAAGACACGGCTTGCGTCGACGCTTGCCCGGTTGATTGCATTCACCCTAAGAAGGACGATGCCCGCTACGAGGCGGCGGAAATGTTGTACATCGACCCCGTCGAATGCATCGATTGCGGTGCTTGCGTGCCGGTGTGCCCCGTTTCGGCGATCTTCGCGTTGGACGACCTCCCAGAGAAGTGGTCCAGCTTCACCGCAACGAACGCCGCCTTCTTCGGTAAGTAGTCGCTCTCAAGACTCCAAGATCTAAACGACGTTCTCCCCTGTTGCCGGTCCAGCTGTGGCCAGCGGTAACCGGATCGAAAACGTCGTTCCTTTTCCGGGAGTACTCTGGACATCGATTGTGCCGTTGTGGGCCTTGGCGATCCACGCGACGAAGCTCAATCCCAGACCCAAGCCCTTCTCGGGTGACGCCTGCTCATTGGCACCACGCACCCGGTAGAAACGGTCGAAAATGTGCGGCAGGTGCTGTTCGGGGATGCCGTGGCCGGTGTCCTCCACGCGGATCTCCGCAGAATCGCCCTCCCTTCCAACCACCACCCGAATTGTCCCGCCCGCAGGCGTGAACTTGATCGCATTGGAGAGTAGATTGGACAGCATGCGTTCGATCTGGATTCGGTCAAAATCGCCGACGCAGCGGTAAACGGTTGCCTCGAACTTGAGCGATACTTCCGCGCCCTCGGCCGGAATCTGGAACTGGTCCACCAGCCCGTCGACTAGCTCGACCAAGTCCATCGATTGCTTCTGGAGGATGACTTGCCCCGTCTCAGCTTGGGACAAGAGCAGCAGCGCCCGCACAATCTGCGAAAGGCGCTCAATGTCCGAAAGGGAATTTACGATCGCGTCACGGTATTGGTCGGCTGTGTTCGCCGTGAACAGGGCGACCTCGAGCTGGCCGCGCACGACCGTGATCGGAGTCCGAAGTTCGTGGGATACGTCGGTGGAAAACTGGCGGATCTGGCTGAAGCTGATTTCCAGACGTTCGATCATTTGATTGAAGGTCTGGACAAGGTAGTCCAACTCGTCGCCGGAGCCCCTTGACGGAATCCGAAGACTGAGGTTGGAGCCGCCGATCCGTTGGGCGGCGGCGGCGATTTCCCGCACGGGGTTTAGCGCGCGTCCGGCAAAAATCCATCCTGTCAGGCAGCCGACCAGAATCACAAGAGGTATCAAGCCGACGCAAAGCCACGTAAAGCGGTTGAGCAGTTGTGCGGAGTCGGCGAACGAGCGGCCGATCGCCACGAAGTAACGCCGGGATCTGTCCTCGCTGGTGACGTAGCCCTGCCGGATGACGTAGGGCACGCCGTCCGGGTCGCGCTTGTTGACCCACACGGCCTGGTTGGATTTCAGGATCTTCTTCACCTGCGCGGGCGGGTCGAACCCGAGCGATTCATAGGTGGAGGAATACTCGACGG
>CAITMP010000192.1 GCA_903893525.1 uncultured Acidobacteriia bacterium
GCTGGCGAGGCCGAACAGTTCGAGCAGGGAGTTCTGGAGCGGCGTTGCGGTGAGCAACAGCTTGTGTTTGCCGGCCAGCGCAAGTTTCAGCGTGTTGGCGATGACGTTGGTCGGCTTGTATACGTTCCGCAGACGATGCGCCTCGTCCATCACCACGAGATCCCAAGGCGTGTTGGCGACATCGGCGGCCTTGTTCCGGACGAACTGATAGGAGCAGATGACGATGGTGTCCTTGGTCTCAAACGGGCGGAAATTCCCCACCTTCACCGCCGCGTTGTAGGACTTGGTTTCGAGAATCTGGCAGGGCAGGAAGAACTTCTCGTTCAACTCCTGATACCACTGCTTGCGGAGGTTGGCCGGAACGATGATCAGGATGCGGCGTTTCCGTTCTGCCCACCGTTGCGAAAGCACAAGGCCAGCCTCGATGGTCTTGCCCAGACCGACTTCATCCGCGAGCAGCGCGCCTTTCGAGAGCGGCGAGTTGAATGCGAACAGCGCCGCGTCCACCTGGTGCGGGTTCAAGTCCACCTGCGCACTGGCCACAGCACCGGCGAGCTTCTCCGCGCTATCCGACGAGCAGCGCTTGGTCAGCTCGTAGGCGAAGTATTTGGCGTGGTAGTCGGTGGTGTTCACGCTTCAAGGGGGAGGTCCAAGCGGCGGGACCATCGCGTTGCGGCGCGCACGAGGGGAGCTTCAGCGGTCACGTCGGCTTGGATGCGGGTTTGGAGCTTCAAGTAGTCGCCGAGCACGCGCAGAGCGTCTTCGCCCATCTCTTTGCCGGCAAAAAGCTCAGGCAAGTCGGCGGCGAAGTTCAGGCCAAGTTGGCGAGTGCGGGATGGCAGGTCGACGCCCATGTCGTGATTGGTCAGGACTAGAACAAGACCAACGTGGGCTGTCTGGCCGCAGGCATCAAGGAAACACGTGGGCGAGCCGGTGGAATCGACGTGAAGCAAATGGAGAAGCTTCCTTTCGATGTACCACAAGTCGCGCAGGGATTCTTCCGAGACGTTCAGCATCCTCAGGAAGACGACCCTGCGCAGGAAGCTGAGATACGCCTCCGGGGTATCCCGAGCCGACCATCGTGGGCAGTTCAAACCGGGCACTTTGGAGCACCCTCAAACTGGAGTTGGTCTACCGCACCAGCTTCATCAGCAGCGCCCACGCCATATCCGGGACCGTCAGTCCTTCAACTGTCATGGCACAATCAATTGAGGCCACATTGAGCCACCCCCACCAAAGGGTAAGCTAGGCTCTTATTCAGGCCTGGCTTGGCTGCGCGGGGGAACCGACGTGGGGGCTTGGCTGTCCGGCAGCATCTCCGCCTCCAACTGGTCCAGGTAGTTTGTCAGGCGGTTCCCGCCGAGCAGGCCGTAGTCGGATGCGGCCTCGAAGCCGAGAGGCTTGCCCGTGACGTCGGACCAGAGGATGTGGCGTTGAACGATGGACTGGATGGAAGCGATCTGTACGCGGCGTATCTCACCCACCCAATCCCGCGCATCGGTTTCTTCGTCCTCGGGATCCTCCTTCCAGGCTTCCACATCCCGCAGCAAATCCCGCGCGCGGTTCCTGCGGCGCGCTTCTTCCGGAGGGAAAAAGAGAAAGCCAGTCCGCCTCATGGTCCTGCGCTCAGCGAGCAGGAACAGGATGAGGGCCGGTCCAAAGATCGATGATACCGCCTCGGCGTCGATCTGGATGCACTTGGCGTCCTGAAGAAGTTCGTAGGCTGACAAAGCCGTGTCCGGATTCATGACCGAGCCCGCGAGAAAGCGCAGAACGATGCGACTGGGCTTTCGTGCGATCACCTTGACGAGTTGTTTCAGGAAGTTCGCGGCCTCGCCCTGATTCGGGATGCAGGCGATTTCGACGAGCACGGTTCGGTTTCCGCCCATGCGGGATGGGGATGGAGATGGTTTCAGCTTCTTCATTGGCATCGACGACCTGAGTGGGATGGGGAAGAGAAAATCGTGGTCAGCGCCGGGCGGAATTCACCGCTGCGCCAAAGAGACGCTTCCTCCGCGGCCGCGGCCGGGAGTCAGCGTGCCGTTGTCGACCAAACAGTTTTTGACGGCACCATACCTGTCCATGTTCCAGCCAAGTGCTTCTCGAAGGGATTGATTCCCCGAAGAGCCACCCAGCCCAGCCAAGATTTTGAGCAACCGGTCTTCATCCTCGCTATTTGTGGTCCCCGGCAAACTCGTCGCTAGTGCCGGTGCAGGACTTCCAACTTCATGGGTGTCCCCAGAAGTGGGAGCCTCGGACCCCGAATCACCGCGGTCGGCGGTCGCCGCAAGGATGGGTTGGTTTTGCGGAAAAGCGCCAATTACCGGTCGCTGCAGAACCAAAGTCTTGGCACCCAAGCTTTGATACTCCGCTGAGTTGCACGTGAGCAGGATCACCTGAAGCCCCTGCTGGGTCGCCCGATCTAGCATCCGGATCATCCCGGGTAACCGTTCAGGATCGGTGTAGGCGAACGCGTCATCGAAGACAACTGGGAGCGCTCCGTCGCCGTCGGCGGCGAGCAATTCGGCGACAGCGAAGCGGAGCGCCGCTGCGACCTGCTCACGAGCCCCCCCGGAGAGCGATTCGAAAACAGTGGGTGACGGCCCGTATTCAGGACGCAGGAGGCGCAACCCCTGGAACTCCCCCTCTCGGTAATCCACCTGGGCTTCCGCCTTCGGCCCAAAGAGGCATCGCAAATAGCCGTTCAACCGATCGGCCAACGGGCGCGTGAAACTTGCGGAGAGCTTCTGCTGTTCTTCCTGGAACAAGTCGTCGAGCAGCGAAACGGCGGACGCATGGAGACGCAGGTTCTTGGCGGAGTCGCTCGCCCGGTCGCGTCGCAGGCGAGCCACGGTCAATTCGGTCCCCGGATCGGCAATACCGTCCGCGTTTAGCACGCCCTTCGCCATCGCCCCCCGGTCACGGGCTTGGGTCAGGCTGCGGGATTGCTCTTGCCGCGCTCGCTGAAGGCGAAGCTGGTCGGTCGCCAAGAGCTCCGGTTGGAGCATCTCGAGTGCCTCACGGGTTGCGCGGCGTTTCTCCAGGATGGCATCGAACTCCTCCTGGGCCCCCTCCTGCCGCCCTGCGCGCATCGTCGAGTCCCCGTGTTCACCGATCAGCAGTTGCAACTGCCCACGCAGGGATTCGAGCAACTGCCCTTGCTTTGTGTTGTCCAGCCCCAAGTCCCGCTCAAGTTGATCGTGTTCGTTCCGGCGGTCAGCGGCGGCGTCCCGGATCTGTTTCGCCTCCTGCAGAACTCCTTCCATCGCTTCGAGGTCGGACTTCCATCGAACCTCTTGGCGTCGCGCCTCCTCGACGTCGCCGGGTACGCTGGCCATTGCCGTCTCCACCAACGGGACCAGACGGACAATCCGCGCCTCCACCTCCGCCAACCCGGTCTTGATCGCCGCCGCCTCGATCACCAGCTGCTCGGGCCCCAATTCGCCCATGCGGCCACGTAGGCCCTCCAGTTCCAACTCGAGACCGTCGCGCCGGGTGCCGGCCTCCTCGGCGTCCGACAGTCCCAGCAGCCCCAACGCATCGAGTGCCGCTCGAAGCTCGCCCCCCAACCGCGCGACAGAGGATCGCGTGTCGTCCAAAGCGGATCCGCCGCCGGGCAGCAGTCGCAGTCGCACGGCCCCGATCTCAATCTCGGTCGCGTTCGTTATGGTCGCGGAATTCCCCGCTGGGAGAACTGCTTCCCCCACCCGTACCGGCACTCCGTCCGAATGGATCACCGTCAGTTCCGCTGCCATCGCCTGGAGCGACGCTTTTGCCTCCCGGAAGGCTGAGTCCCTCTGACGCAGTTCGCGCAACGCCGAGGCATCAACGCGGGGCAAGGCGGCCCAAGCGGCATCCTTCGCGGCAATCTCGGCGCGCAATGCGCCCATACGCGCTTCCTGGGCTTGTGTGCGCTCCCAACGCCCGGAGATTTGGAGTTGTTCCAGCCGGGCCGAGGCCAATTCCGACGCCAAGCGTCCGGCGCGGACCCGGCTTTCCGCGGCCTGGAGATCGTTTTCGGCCGCATCCAACGCTTTCCGTGCCGCCAGTGCGTTCCGCCGCGTCTCCTCAAGGCGGAGAATGCGTGGCGCGGCGGCGCGCTGATGCTCATCGATGGATCCGGCCACCTCCGCGATTCGCTTTTCCGCGTTATCGATGCGCTCCTGGGCCGCCCGCGCGCCCTGTTCTGCTGCCAACTCTACCGGTTCCTTCGCCCGCAACGCATCGACCTGTCGGAGGCTATCGGCATTCTCGGCCTCCTCGACCTCTAGGGCCGCCAAGGCTTGGGTCGCCAAGGTCATCGCCTGGCTCGCCGCCTCATGGTCCCGAAAAGCCGTCTCGAGCCGACACCAGCGTTCCTCTGCGACGCGCAACTCATCACCAGCCGTCTCCAGGGCCTTCAGCGAACGTCCCAGCGACGAGTCGGTCCTCACGTTGCCATTGGCAACGAACCAACGACCGGCCTCCTCCGCAAAGCGGGCAGCCAAACGCGTGTCCGAAGGGGACTGAATCACCGCAGCGCCGCCGAGGCCCTGCAGACGGGCCAGCAGACGGTCACGATTCGCCGTGGCATGCTCGGTCGGGTCATTGCTCGACTGCCCCTGCCAAACCCACAGGTGGGCCCAGCGGCTCTTCAGTTCATTGCCTACTGCCGACGGCCCGACGATCTGTTCCAATTCTCTCTCGGCGGACTCACCGGTTAGCTGAACGGAATCGTGGGGCGCAAGGGTCGTGATCCCAGTGGGCCCATACCGCTTTCGCAGCACGTACCGGCGGTCGCTGGACTCAAATCCCAGTTCGACCTCGGGAACGCCCCCTCCTGATGGGACGAGCGCCCGGTGGGCCTCCGTGTTCCCTCTCGCCTTGAGAAAGAGGCCACGATGCATCGCCTCGACCAAGGTGCTCTTTCCGGTTTCATTGCAGCCGGTGATCAGATTCAGACCCGGAGAGAACTCATGCCGGAGTTCTGAATGAAGCCGGCAGTTCAGGAGGGTAGCGTGAGTGAGTCGCATGAAAAGAGAGGCTTAGGAGTGAAGGGCCACATAGAGCTCGCGCAACGCGATCCGGGCGATCTCCGCTTGTTCGTCATTACCGCGGGCTTTCGAGATCAGCGTCCCGGCAACCCGGGCCATAAGCGGATCGGACGCGCATGCCGTGAGCGCGTTCTGCTCGTCCTCGGTGGGCACAAGGCCGACCTCCCGGACCAGTTTCATCCGAACCACGCGTGCCCGCCACCCTTCCAGCAAGGTGTCGAGCTGGTGCATATCCACCAGACCAAGCGAGCCGCGTAGCCGAAGCCTGAGGAGATCGCTGTCAGCGCGGGTCCCGATCAACGCGGCGACGCGTTCGTCCAACTGGACGGGGCCCAGATTGCCAACGAACTCGAACTCCAGATCGTGCCAACCGATTCCGGCCGTCCTGACCACCTCGACCTCGGGGGCGGCACCGCGGACCGCAGTCACCACCAGCACATTCCCAGGGTTGTGATCACCACCGCGGACAAAGCGGTCCAATTCGGGCGTTCCCGGATACCACGCAGCAGGACCCACCTGCTTGGTTCCATGCCAATCGCCCAGCGCCACGTAGTCGATCGACTCCGCGGGAAGGGAATCCAAGTTGATGAGGTTGGGCTGGCCGGTGCCGGGAAGGTCCTCGTCGTCCAACGACGCCGACCCGAAATCCTGGACACTGCCGTGGGCGATCACGATGCGAGGAGAGTCCGCGGCCAAGGCCTCGAACACCGCGGGCGACCGCAGCCACGCGGTCGGATCGGAGGCCGTTTGGCGACGTACGAGCGGGCATGGCAGCAAGACGGCGCCCTCGAACGAAACCGGATTCTCATCCAACAGGACCCTTAGGTTCGGTGAGAGGCGGGCGCTCTCCTGCAGGAAAAAGCGCTCCGTCCAAAGGCTCCCGGGACCTGCATGGTCGTGGTTGCCGGGAATAGCGAACACCGGCAAACCAATCTCGCCAATCGCGCTACATGCCGAGGCCACCGTGGATTGTGTAGGGCGCGGCGAATCAAAAAGGTCGCCCGAAACAACGACAAACCGCGCTGCCCGCTCGCGCGCTAACGTCGCGATGCGCCTGACGGCGTTGAGTCGTTCGTGCTGGAGCAGGACGCGCTTGTCGGGGTCCTCGACGCCGGCGAACGGTTTGCCCAGTTGCCAATCGGCGGTGTGCAGGAAGGTGCTCATGGTTCGATGTCCCGACTCTCTGGATACCGCGGCGACTTCGCCAGCAGCGAAAGCCAACCCTAAAGCCGGAGGCTGTCACTCCCTGTCAGTGCCCCACGGAATCTTGAAAGTCATCGCAGGCATGGCGCCGAACGCGCTGCTCGTCGGGTAATTCCGGAATCCTAAGGTGGCCACGGAATCCACCGCATGGCCGGACCTCAGGCCTGTCCTTTTGCCCCGGCCTTTCGCCGGCCCCTGACACCCCCTGACAGTCAGGGGTGTAACTATCGGTCCCTAACCAAAATAAAACATATGAGTTGTCAGGGGAAAACACGCAACGGTACCGGAAGCACCCATGGACAGTGCGTCTACAAGTGCAAGAACTGCGGCGCAGTGGGTTGCGACAGCAACGATTGCACCAACCGCAACTTCTGGGGAGGCAAGTGCCTCAAGTGCGGGCGGAGCGGAGCCGGTCGCGACCGGGTCTCTTGAGCCAGCGCACCCACCCGATGCCCGCCGGGGCCGCGCCCCGTGCGGGCCTTCGGTGCCGTCACGGTAGCTGTATTCTTGTTGCCCCGTCCCCGGATGCGCGACATGACTTCGGAACGCTTTGCCTTGGAGAAAACGTCTGACATCGGCGGATTGTCAGAACGAGGCTGAAAGCTCGCGCCGCCAGATGAAAACAATTTCTGAAAGCATTCAGGCTCGCCGCTGGGACAAAAACAGGAAATGGTTTCCTGAAACCTACCGAGGCATGATACCCGGCACGCCACTATAGGCCATCGAATACGCCATCCGGTTCAAGAAGCCAGCGGAGATAGCCGCGATGCTCGACGTCACCACACGAACTGTATTCAACTGGAAAGGCGGGATTGGCAAGCCCTCCAAGGCCCACCTTGCCCTGCTAAGACAGAACCTCGACGGAAGCGGGCGCAGCCAACAAACCGGTGGATTCACCTTCATCGACCTCTTTGCCGGAATCGGAGGCATACGCCGGGGGGTCGAAGCATGGGGGGGACACTGTGTCTGGACTTCCGAATGGGACAAATTCGCAGTTCGAACCTACAAAGCGAACTTCCCGGATAACCATGAGATCTGGCCGGACATCACCACCGCAGATCCGGAAAAGGACGTTCCCGATCACGATGTCCTTCTCGCCGGTTTCCCGTGCCAGCCATTCAGTCTGGCCGGTGTCTCCAAAAAAAACAGCCTCGGACGGGCACACGGATTCCTCGACCTCACCCAAGGGACCCTGTTTTTCGACGTCGCTAGGATCATCGCCGCCAAACGGCCAAAGGCATTCCTCCTCGAAAACGTCAAAAACCTACTCAGTCACGACGGCGGAAAAACCTTCGACACCATCAAGCGGGTGCTTCGGGAGGAACTGGGCTACCATATCCACTACAAGATTATCAACGCGGCCAGCTGGGTCCCCCAGCACCGCCAACGTATCTTCATCGTGGGTTTCCGCGAGAACCTTCCCTTCGGATGGGATCTGCTCGAGATCCCGGACGCCAAGCCGATTCTCAAGACCATCCTCCACACTTCCGACGAGGAACCCGAAACACCCTACACCGAATCGGTCAAAGGGAGAACCCGCGTCAGCGACCGCTACACGCATTCCGACGGCCTCTGGAATTACCTTCAAGAATACGCCAGAAAACATGCGGCAAAGGGAAACGGGTTTGGGTGCTCGGTGGTTGGCCCCGATGACGTTGCACGAACCCTTTCTGCCCGTTACTACAAAGACGGGTCGGAAATCCTGGTCAGCCGCGGCCCTGCGAATAACCCGCGCAAACTCACACCCAGGGAATGTGCCAGGCTCATGGGATTCGATACACCGGGCGGGCCAAAGATGATCATTCCGGTGTCCGACACCCGTGCCTACAAACAATTCGGCAACAGCGTCATCGTGCCCGTAGTCAGAGAAGTTGCACGCATCATGGCCCAAAATATCATTGGCCAAAACTCACA
>CAITMP010000193.1 GCA_903893525.1 uncultured Acidobacteriia bacterium
GTCGGGAATGTGAACGCAGTGGCTGTGGTGGGTCCCAACACCTGGGACACTTGGCAGCGCGCGCGTTCCCTGAACGTCACGTGGAATCTACCGGCAAACGCTGCGTCCCTCAACACGGCCCAGTTCTTGGCGGATGCACAGGCTCTAGCCAAGAATGCGACACCGTATGCCGTCGGTGCGCCGAACGGACCCGGCACGCTCTACACCGTGGAAGGCGATGCCACTGCCGCCAACTCGGCGATTGCGGCGTCGGCCAAGGTGGTCGATGCAACCTATTCCCTGCCCTACGTCTCCCACGCGTGCATGGAGGTACTCAATTGCACGGTCGACTACGTGGCCGGGGTCAAGTGCGAAGTGTGGGCCCCGACCCAATCGGCAAAAGCGGTCCTCAGCCTGGTCGCAACTTTGATGCCCACGCTGCAGCCGAGCCAGATCACGGTGCACACGACGTATTTGGGTGGGGGACTCGGAAGGAAGGCCGAAGTCGACTTCGTCAGCCAGGCGTTGCAGGTCGCGATGGTGGTCGGAAAGCCGGTGAAACTGATGTGGCCGCGCGAGGAGGATTTCACCCACGACCAATACCGGCCGATGGCTCTGGTCCATGCCCGCGCCGGACTGACAGCAAGCGGGCAGGTGATGGGGTGGAGTTACAGGAACATCTCGCCATCGATTTTGGCCCAACGCGGTGTCCCGCTCGGGCCAAAGGGCGACAGCCAGGGCTACGAGGGGTCGCAGGCACTTCCCTATGCGTTTGGAACACGGTTGACCGAGTATGTGACGCATCCGTCGCAGATCCCTGTGGGATTCTGGCGTTCCGTGGGAGCGTCGATCAACACATTTGCGGTGGAATCGATGGTGGATGAAGTGGCGGTGGCGGCGGGAATGGATAGCTACCAGTTCCGCCGGTCCCTGCTGACCGATCCCCGCTGGATTTCGGTGCTGGATGCGGTTGCGACGCTGTCGGGCTGGAACTCGGCTGCGGCGTCCGGGCACTTTAGGGGCATCGCGATCGGAACCGCGTTCAACAGCATTGTGGCGGAGGTGGTCGAGATCTCCAACGTGACCGCGACCGGTTTCACAGTCAACAAGGTCTCCATCGCGATGGACTGTTATCTGGCGGTCAACCCGGGTCAGATCGAGGCCCAGTTGACCGGCGGCATGGTCCACGGCTTGAACGCTGCACTCTACGGCAAGCAGACCTTCGTGAACGGCGCGGCACAGGCGAAGAATTTCAGCAAGAGCCGGATGATCCGCCCTTCCGAAATGCCGCAAGTTGCGGTGACCTTGGTCCCGAATCCCACGGTGGCGGACAGGACCAAGGCGATTGGCGGTGCCGGTGAGTTGGGCGTGCCGACTTTGGCTCCGGCCTTGGCGAACGCCTATTACAGGGCGACGAGGACGAGGGTCCGGGCGCTGCCGTTCTTCCCGAACGCGACGATGAGCGACTAGGTCCGGCCACCGAAATGGAGAAACCACAGTGAACGAACTGCATTCCATTTTGGACGCGTGGCGCGGACTGGATGGCGGGCACCGGAAAGCGGTGCTCGCCACGGTCGTCCACGTGAGCGGATCCGCGTACCGGCGGCCCGGCGCGCGGATGTGGATCGGAGCCGACGGAACCCGCATTGGGTCTGTAAGCGGCGGATGCCTGGAATCGGAACTTGCCAAGCGCGCCTGGTGGTTGACGGAGTCCGAGAAGCCCGCGCTGCGCGTTTACGATACATCGTCGGACGAGGACGCGGTCTGGGAGTTCGGGCTGGGTTGCAACGGCATTGTGCAGGTTTTGCTGGAACGGGTCGAATCGCGGACGCTATCACCTGCGCTCGAATTTATGGACAAGCATCGGGACGTACCGGTGGTGGTGGCGACCATAACGGCCTCCCCTCACCACCCGGTGGGAAGCCGTGCGTACTTCGACGGCAGTACCCTTACCGGTGACGGCTTTGTGGCCAATGTGCTGGAGGACGAAATTCGGACTGCCTACCGGAAGGGCTGCAGTTGTTTCGCCCGAAGCCCGGAATTCGACGCCTTCGTGGAGTGGATCGCCCCACCCCAGCGACTGGTGGTGTTTGGTGCCGGCCACGATGCGCGACCAGTGGTGACCATGGCCAAGCAGTTGGGTTGGACCGTAACCGTCGCCGATGGCCGTCCCGCTTACGCTTGCGCGGCAAACTTCCCCGATGCCGACCGCGTGGTCCTGTTCCAAGCCGCCGATCCCTTGGCTGGGTTGGAGATCAACGAAAAGACCGCGGTGGTCCTGATGACTCACAATTACCCGCTGGATTCGCGATTGCTGCGGGCCGTGCTTGCCCGGAACCCGCTCTACGTGGGAATGCTCGGGCCAAAGAGCCGGACAATCGCACTCTTGGCGGAACAGGGAATTGCACATCCCGCCAATGTGCACGGACCTGCGGGGCTTGATTTGGGGGGAGACACCCCGGCCTCCGTAGCCCTGTCGATTCTTTCCGAAATGGAGGCGGTCTTGAACTCGCGTAGCGGCGGCCAGTTGCGCAACCGGGTTGGGGCGATCCATGCGGCACCGGTGGAAATCGGCCAAGCGATTGTCCCGCCACCGCCGGTAGCACCGGCATACTGTGAGTGGAATGCCTAGCTGCGCAGTGATCCTTCTGGCCGCCGGCAGCTCGACCCGCATGGGTGTGCCAAAACAATTGCTGCCGTACCGGGGCAGGCCACTCTTGCGCCATGCGGTAGAGACTGCACTGGCGGCGGGTTGTTCGCCGGTCGTGGTTGTGCTGGGGGCCAATTCGGAGGCAGTCGGGGAGAGCTTGGCCGGGCTGGATGTCGTCACAACCGTCAACGCGGATTGGGATCTGGGGATGGGCTCTTCGATACAAACCGGACTGCGGACCCTCCAGAGCACCGACGCCGACGCGGCGATCCTTGCCCTGGGCGACCAGCCGTTTGTATCGGCGGCTTTTTACCGCAGCCTGGTAGCCGAGGCGGATCGCAGCGGGTGCGGCATTGTATCGGCGCGGTACGCGGACACCGTCGGCGTTCCGGTCTATTTTGCACGCAGAAATTGGCCGCTGCTGGAGGCTATGGCACCGGATCAGGGCTGCAAGGGAGTGATCCTTCGCAACGGGGGCGACGCCAAGTTTTTGGATTGCCCCGAAGCGGCCATCGACATCGATACACCGGAGGAATACCGGCGGCTTGTGGATCCAAGGCTCGGAAGCCGGAATTAGGCGACGGTCGACGGATGCTATTTCCGTTGCGGTTAGTGGAGTTCGACACACTTCGCGACTGGGAATGTTTCGACGCCGATACGGGGAAGGACTCCCCTCGGGAGATCCGCGAGTACTTCATTCCGGATTTCAGCAGATGGAAGGATCACGACTCGTATAAAGTGGCATTCGATCGCTTACTGCGGGATCTGAAGTCAAACGACAATGCGACTCCGAAGCTGGCCTGAGTCCAAACGTCTCCCGGCCTTCTGCCGATTGCTGTCCGCGGTACCCATCGGCCTCCAAACGATTCGTCGATTGGTTTGTCGATCACGTCATGCGCCACGCTGCCAATTAGGTCGAGTGGCGGTCACGACCCGACCCTGTTCCGAGGGCCGGGCCAAATTTGAACCGCGATCCGCTGGCCTAGCACGCCATGATCTTGGTAGGAGACGCGAAAACATGGAGCACCCGTCGATTGATGGCTTGGTTTGAACCCGTGAGTAGCCTTGGACTCAGACGGCTTTTCGGGCCTTGGCTTGATCCATTACGCCCTTCAGAATATCGTTCACACGGGTGAGGTAACCAGGCCCGAAGCCTTGCAGCCATGCAACCACCTCCGGCTCCAGCCTGACGCTGACCAATTTCTTGGGAGGGCGGTAGAATTTGCCACGGACCATCCCGGCTAGTTGGTCGTCAGTCAGGGCTGGAATGTCGGTATAGTCTGTTTCCTCGTCGGGTTTTGCCTTGAGCCGGGCCAACATCTCCGACTGGCTTTTGGTCAGGGGTGTCCCCAAAATATCGTCGGCACTCAGGCTTACCAGCTTTGCGGGCTGAGATGATTCGGACAATCTCTTCACCATTTCGCTCCTCCCACGTATGCGCCACCAATAGAACTTCCTCTCCAACCATCCCGATGGTCTGCCAACGGACTTCATCATCGACGACACGATCCGCAACCGAAGAGGCGGCAGCGTCGCCGAAGACCCGCGCAGCTGTGGCGAAATCCAAGCCATCGTGTTTGCGTTGGTTGGCCCGGTCCTTTTCTGGATCCCACTCGAAGCGCATCCGTATTACACAGCGTATCACGAACAAAAAGCGGGAGGGCGCGGACGCATCTCACCAGCGGAAGGGAAAGGGATAGAGCTATCAAGGTCCTAACGTTTGTTTTCAGGCGTCATGATGCCACCTGCGGGACCAGCGTCGAAGCCCCGCCGATTGGGACCCAAGGATTGGTGATTCAGATTGCGAGCCCTCCACAGTGCGAAAGCCGATTCGGCGAATCTAGGTTTTGGGCGACCGGAGGAGTACCGGCGGCTGGTGGGTTCACCCTAGCCGCCGGTCCGGAATCAGGCCGCAGCCTGCCGTTTGGACTGGGAATTGGCTAGTGCGCCGCAAGTCGACTCCATCTCCCGGAGATGAACTTCCACACGCTCCATCAATCGGGCCAACCGCCAGCAGGAGCCGGCCAAGCCATCCACCAACTTGGATTCGTCGGGACCGACCGGCGCAAACTCGGCATAATAGCCGTTGGCGAAGGACCGAAAATGCGCGACGTCCTCACCGGGTTCGAGCACCCTGGCGGCGAGCTCGGTATGGCGTCGACCATTCTGCGAAGATCGGCGCTTGCCTTCGGGACTGCGCGGGCCTGTGGACTTGCGGGCGTTGGCTCGGTAGGCGGCAATCTGCCGCGGAGTGGGTTTCGAATTGCGTTTCATTTTTGAGGCTCTTGTCTTTGAATGGCGGATGGCGTTTCCACCCGGTTTGAATTCTAGAACCAGAACGTGCGGAACGATGCATGGCTGGAAGCACAACCTATTGATAAATAGGCAAATAGAGTTGCAAAATTTCCGTGACCGGCCCGGCGGTAGCGGACTTCACCCCGCATTGAAACCGGAAATTCATTGTGATTACGGCAACCTTGGCTAGCCCTCGGACGTCCTCATAGAAGTTGACAATTCCCCCTGTGGGCTCAACTGCCCTTTTTTTGCTCGTCGCGACAACGCTGTCGGCCTCACCTGCACCTGAAACCGGGACGCTGGATCTCGGCTTCCGGCAACTTTACAACCTCCAGTTCGACGAGGCACACCACACTTTTACCGAGTTCATGCGGCAAAATCCAACCGATCCTATGGGACCGGTCTCGGATGCCGCCGCATATTTGTTTTCGGAGTTCGACCGGCTGCGAATCCTACAATCGGAATTCTGGGTCCACGACGAGCCTTTGATGGACTTCCGCAAGCCGGATGCCGATCCAGCCGTCAAGCGTCGGTTTGAAGCTGCGCTGGACCGTGGCCAGCGTCTGGTGGACGCCCAACTGGCCAGGGAGCCCGACAACGCCGAAGCACTTATGGCCGCGACGCTCCGAATGGGGTTGCACTCGGACTACCTGGCGCTGATCGAAAAGAAGCATTTGGCTGCGCTCGGTGAGGTCAAGCAGAGCCGGGGGATCGCCGAAAGACTCCTCTCCAAACACCCGGAATACTACGACGCCTGGCTCGCCGTGGGAGTCGAAAACTATCTGCTAAGCCTGAAACCGGCACCCGTGCGCTGGCTGTTGCAGATGACGGGAGCACGGACCGACCATGACACTGGAGTGGCGAAGCTCCGCCTGACGGCGGAAAAAGGTCACTACCTCCTGCCGTTCGCAAGGTTGCTGCTGGCCGTTAACGACATGCGGCAGAACAATCCCGCTCAGGCGAAGGCAAAGCTGCAGTGGCTGGCAGCGGAGTTCCCGAACAATAGGCTGTATAAAGAAGAACTGGCCAAGCTCAACTAGGCATCAAAAAGACCGAACCTATGAAAATCGCCTCGGCGGCGAGCGCCTTCCCCGCCCACCACTACACACAGCGCGCGCTCGTCCAGGCGTTCCTGCAACATTGGGCCCCATTGCTGGCGGAACCCCGGAAGCTCGAACTGCTGCACCACAATGTCGGGGTTGACGGGAGACACCTTGCGCTCCCGATCGAGAGGTATCCCGAACTGACCTTCGGGCAAGCCAACGACGCCTGGATTGAGACGGCACAGACCCTGGGCGCAACGGTGGTCCGGAAGGCCTTGGATCGGGCAGGCCTCGGGCCACGGGACTTGGGTGCGATCTTCTTTGTCTCCGTTACCGGGATTGCGAGCCCGTCGATTGACGCCAAGCTCGTGAACCGCCTTGGGCTTTCACCGCAGATCCGACGGACACCCATATTCGGTCTCGGCTGTGTAGCGGGAGCGGCGGGAATTTCGCGGGCGGCCGACTACGTCAAGGCCTACCCGGACCAGCATGCGGTTCTGGTTTCAGTGGAACTCTGCTCGCTGACAATTCAAAAACAGGATATTTCGGTGGCGAACCTAATTTCCTCGGGCCTGTTCGGCGACGGGGCGGCGGCGGTGATTGTCTCGGGCGACAAATGCACCGCGGCGGGTCCACAAATCGTGGACACACGTTCGGTGTTCTATCCGGACACCGAGGACGTGATGGGTTGGGCAATTTCGGAAACGGGGTTCCGGATCATCCTCTCGCCCGAGGTGCCAAACGTGATCGCAGCACACGTTCGCGAGGACGCCGAGGCGCTGCTGGCCCCGCACGGGCTGCAGTTGACGGATGTCGGTACTTGGATTCTGCACACGGGGGGCCCAAAAATCCTGCGCGCCACCCAGACCGCCTTGGGTCTCGGTGAAGATGGGCTGGCTGCGTCCTGGGACTGTTTGCGTCGGATGGGAAACCTTTCCTCGGCATCGGTCCTGATCGTTTTGGAGGAGATTTTGCAACACCGGAGGCCCGAGCCGGGTACGTGGAGCATCTTGGCGGCAATGGGTCCCGGATTCTGTTCCGAAATGGTGCTATTGAAGTGGTGACAATCTCGGCACTTTCTGGTATGCTGTTTTGGGGATTCCAGATTTCTGCAACCTTCCCTCCGGGCACGCTCCGCGCGCTACGGCAATGCCTTCCCACGCCCTAAAATTTCCTTTTACTTTCAGTGGGTTAAGTGATACGCTGGTTGATTATCATGCGTACAGTTGACCTTATCCTCCGGAAGCGCGGCGGCGAAGAACTTGCCCCCGAAGAGATCCAGTACCTCGTTGACGGGTATACTTCCGGGGAGATTCCCGACTACCAGATGGCCTCCTTCCTGATGGCCACGTTCTTCAGCGGCATGACAGACCGCGAACTCAGCGCCTGCACCGACACGATGATCCGCTCGGGCGAGACAATCGACCTTTCCGACATTCCAGGAATCAAGGTCGACAAGCACTCCACCGGCGGCGTGGGCGACAAGACGAGCCTGATTTGCGCCCCGATCGCGGCTGCTGCGGGCGTGGTGGTCCCCATGATGTCGGGTCGCGGCCTGGGCCACACCGGTGGGACGCTGGACAAGCTGGAATCCATTCCCGGTTTCCGCACTGACCTGACCATCGACGAGTTCCGTCGCCAGTTGGCCGATTTGGGCCTGGCGTTTATTGGGCAGAGCGATGACGTAGCCCCTGCGGACAAGCGCCTGTACGCGCTGCGGGATGTGACCGGTACGGTGGAATCGATCCCGCTGATCGCCTCTTCGATCATGTCGAAGAAGATCGCCGAGGGGATCGACGCCTTGGTGTTGGACGTCAAGGTCGGCTACGGTGCCTTCATGAAGAAGCAGGTGGATGCCCGCCGCCTTGCAGCCGCGATGGTCGGAATCGGTCGCCGCTTGGACAAAAAGGTTGTGGCGCTGATCACCGACATGAACCAGCCCTTGGGCTATGCCATCGGCAACGCCCTGGAAGTGATGGAAGTGTCGCAGACGCTGCAGAAGGCCGGCCCGGCTGATCTGACGCGGCTCAGCCTCGAATTGGCCGCCCGCATGATCCACCTTGGGAAGAAAGCTTCCACGCTGGATGAGGCCCGCAAGATCGCCGAAGACAAGCTGATGGATGGTTCCGCCTACCGCAAGTTCAAGCAGGTTGTGGCCGCACAGGGTGGCAATCCGAAGGCGCTGGACAACTTCGAACTGCTGCCGAACGCCACCGGCATGCGCGAAATCATGTCGCCCCGCGGCGGCTACGTCAGCGCGATCATGGCTGAGGACATTGGCCGCGCATCGCAAATGATGGGAGCTGGCCGGAATTCGAAGGAAGAGGGGATCGACCCGGCGGTCGGTGTCATTCTGGAAGTCAAGGTTGGGGAAAAGATCGACGCGGGTGCCGTTCTCTGCCGCCTCTACTACACAGGCGAGGAAAACGTGGACGAAGCGGCCGATCTGGTCGAAGACGCGTTCCGGATTTCGGGCAACCGGCCGGAAGAGCGCGAATTGATCCTTGAGGTCGTGAGCTAAACCCATGGGCCGCTTCACGGGCCTTCTCGGGATTGCGGCCATCCTTGGCGTGGCGTGGGCGATGTCCCGCCACCGCCGCGAGATCAAACTGAAAGTCGTACTGTGGGGCTTGGGTCTCCAAGTGGGTTTTGCCCTCCTGGTCCTCGAAACCCCGGTCGGCAACGTGTTCAAGGCTGTCAGCGGGGGCGTGGTGGCGATGTTGAGCTACGCCCAGGTTGGCAGCACTTTTGTTTTCGGCGACTTGCTGGGGGCACAGGCCAATTCCACCAAGATCCGGGATGCCGTGGATGCGACCCACCAGATGGGTCCCACGATTTTCGCGTTCCAAGTCCTGCCGATCATTATTTTCATCGCCTCGTTCTTCGCGGTGCTCTACTATTTGGGCGTGATGCAGGTGATCGTAAAAGCGTTCGCCATCGGCATGCAGAAGACGATGGGTGCCAGCGGTGCCGAATCTCTGAACGTAGCAGCCAGCCTGTTCATGGGACAGACGGAAGCACCGCTCACGATCCGCCCGTTCCTTGCGGGACTCACGGAATCCGAATTGTTCACGATCATGGTGAGCGGCATGGCGCACGTTTCCGGAGCCGTGATGGCGGCATACGTTTCCTTCGCGCACGTCCAGATTGAACATTTGCTTACAGCTGTGATCATGACAGCACCCGCAACCATCATGCTAGCTAAGATGATGCAACCGGAAGTCGATACACCCGCTACGGCGGGTAAGGTTGAGGTGAAGCTGGAACAGACGGCGGTCAACATCATCGACGCCGCAGCGCAGGGAGCCGGCGACGGGCTACACCTTTGCTTGAATATTGGTGCGATGCTGATTGCGTTCCTCGCCCTGATTGCGATGATGGATGGCATCTTCGGCCAAATCCACAGCATGATCGCGTGGTTCCCGGCATCCATGTCGAATCTGTTCGCGATCGCGTTCGCGCCCGTGGCTTGGCTGCTGGGTGTGCCGTGGAAGGATGCGGCAGCGATTGGACAGCTGCTGGGTGAGCGACTGGTGACCAACGAATTCATCGCTTTCATCGACTTGGGCAAGATCCGGGAAACCTTGGACCACAAGTCTTTCACTATTGCCACCTTCGCTCTATGCGGTTTTGCGAATTTCAGTTCGATCGCGATCCAAGTCGGCGGCATCGGGGCATTGGTGCCTTCCCGGAAGTCGGACTTGGCTCGGCTCGGGATGCGCGCGGTAATTGCCGGAACCATGGCGAACTTCATGTCGGCCTGTATTGCGGGGATTCTACTCTGATGGAACGGGCTGCGGGAGTCATCAAACAGCGCGTGGCGTCGGCAGGAGGGAAGCTGCCGAAGGTTGCGGTGGTGCTCGGCAGTGGTCTCGGTGCGTTTGCGGACGAATTGGACGGGCCCGTGGTAATTCCCTACGAGGAAATTCCAGGATGGCCGCGCTCGACTGCGATCGGCCATGCTGGAAAGCTCGTGATCGGTTCGTGCGAGGGCGTCCCAACAGCGGTTCTCGCCGGACGCGCTCATCTCTATGAGGGCTATACCGCACAACAGTCCGTGTATGGAATCCGGGTGCTTCGGATGCTGGGCGTGGAGTCCGTCATCCTGACCAACGCCGCAGGCGGGATAAACGTTTCCTACAAGCCAGGGGATCTGGTGCTGATTTCCGACCACATCAATCTTCTGGGCCAGAATCCGTTGAGCGGGCCGAATGACGAGTCCTTGGGGCCGCGTTTTCCGGACATGACCGAGGCATACTCGAAAGCGTTCCGGGCCATCGCGAGGGAAACAGCAGGCGGATTGGGATTGGAAATGCCGGAAGGTGTCTACGTGGCCGTGCCCGGTCCGAGCTACGAGACCCCGGCGGAAATTCGGTACCTGCGGGTGATCGGGGCGGACTTGGTGGGTATGTCGACGGTGCCTGAAGCCATCGCGGCTAGCCACATGGGTATGCGGACCTTGGGAATCAGCTGCGTCACCAACCATGCGGCGGGCGTTGTGGACCAGAAACTCAACCACACAGAGGTTTTGGAAGTGGGCGACCGCATGAAGGATACGCTGATCGAACTGCTGCGCCGGCTTGTTCCGGGCGTCGCGGGGGCCTAGTGCCGGGGCCTAAGCTGGATCGGACTGTTGCCGCAGCGCTCGCCACCAGGCTGAACGCGCGCGCCGATTTCTCGAAATTCAAAGTTGGGGCAGCGTTGGAAGACGGCAACGGTATTCTCCACACGGGATGCAATGTGGAGAACGCGACCTACGGACTCACCATCTGCGCCGAACGGGTGGCGGTCTTCAAGGCCATATCCGAGGGCGCGAAGGGATTCCGGCGTGTGGCGATTGTGGCGGACACCGACAATCTGACACCACCGTGCGGGGCTTGCCGACAGATTTTGTGGGAGTTCTGCGGGGACGTCGAAATTATTCTGGCGAATCTCCAAGGCAAGACCGAGACACTCCAACTCAGCACATTGTTTCCGAGGGCCTTCGATGCGTCTTTTCTATAGTTTCCTTGCCATTGCCTCCCTATTGCCCGCAGCCCCCTGCGATCTAATCGTCTCCGCCAAATACGTGGTCACGATGTCGGCCCAGCGGCGCGTGCTGGAAAACGGTGCCGTGGCGATCACGGGCGAGCGGATCGTTGCCGTCGGAACCAAGGCGGATATCGAGAAGGCTTGGCAGCCCAAGCGCCGCATTGATCGGCCCAACGCCATCCTAACCCCAGGCTTGGTCAACACCCACACCCACGCCGCGATGTCGCTCTTCCGCGGTGTCGCCGACGACCTGAAACTCCAGGACTGGCTCAACAACTTCATA
>CAITMP010000194.1 GCA_903893525.1 uncultured Acidobacteriia bacterium
ACCTCGTACAAGGTCTATGCTGGCGTGGCTGGTGGCACGGCACAGCTGCAGTCGACGCAGACGACAACGGCTTTCACGGTTGGCGGTTTGACGAACTCCGTCGGCTACTCCTTCTACGTCGTGGCCGTGAACGCCACGGGCACCGGCCCGGTCTCCGCAACGGTGAATGCCACCCCGCGCGGTGTGGCACCCACGCCGCACCCGACGCTAGGCACGAATCTTTCAGAACTCAAGGATTACAGCCGCTCCTGGCCGATGGTGGATGCCTTCAAGATGGCCAGGCCATGGATTTCCCAGCTGCAGGGTGCATCGTGGGGTGGCGGTCCGGCTCTGGCCTTGGACGCCAACGGCTGGATCAAGTCGCTCGCTCCCGGCCAGTACGCAGAGACAATCATTTTCGACAACGGGCTCGACGACCAAGTTCACTACCCGACTGGCAACTACACACTTCTGTATGACGGTGAGGGCACCGTGGCATTCGATCTGAACAGCGCCGGCATCGTGAGCCAGACACCTGGCCGGATGGTTGTCAATGTTCCCGGAGCGCAGACGGGCATTTTCCTGATGGTGACGGCGACCAATCCGGCCAACCCCATCCGGAACATCCGCTTCATCATGCCGGGTTTCGAGAGCACCTACCTGACCCAGCCCTTCCACCCGCTGTTCCTCAGCCGCCTACAGGGTTACAAGGCCTTGCGGTTCATGGAATGGGGCCTGATCAATGGGTCCACCTTGCAAAATTGGGCCGACCGACCACAACCTGCCGATTACAGCTATGTCTGGCGCGGCGTACCAGTGGATGTGATGATCCAGTTGGCCAACGCGACGGGCCTCACGCCGTGGTTCAATGTTCCGGCCCAGGCCTCTGACGATTACGTGACGCAGCTGGCGACTTTGGTCCAATCGAAGCTGAAGCCTGGCCTGAAGTACTACGTGGAGTATTCCAACGAAACTTGGAACGGTGCGTTCTCGCAGAACGGGTATATGAAGGCGCAGGGGCTGCAGCTCGGTCTGAGCGCCGATCCGACGCTTGCCGTGGCCTACTACACCGCATACCGTTCAGTTCAGATCTTCCGCCTCTTCCGGAATGTGGTGGGTACTTCCGCTCCAATGGTTCGGGTGATTGCCTCCCAAGCCGCGAATTCCTGGCTGTCGGACCAGACTTTGGGCTTCCAGAACGCTTTCGCCAGTGCCGACGCGCTCGCCATTGCGCCCTACTTCAATTGCAGCGACACCGGTGGCTTCGGCATGCTGGGGGACCCCGCGACCGCTGCGTTGGTGGATGCGATGAGCGTGGACCAGGTGATCGATGTCGAACTGGCACACATCAATGGCTGCACCATGGCTGCGATGACCTCGAATTCGACGGTTGCGAAGAAGTACGGGTTGTTGATGGTCGGGTACGAGGGTGGCCAATCGTTGGTGGGCTTCAACGGGGCCGAAAATGACGCGATCATGACCGGCCTGTTCAAGGCCGCCAACCGCAGTCCAAGGATGAACGCGCTCTACACCCAGTACCTGAACAACTGGGTCGCAGCGGGTGGAGACTTGTTGATTCACTTCAACGATGTGTCTGCCGAGACGAAATACGGCAGTTGGGGTGCCCTCGAATATCAGGACCAGGATCCGGGAACGTCGCCCAAGTACCAAGCCCTGATGAATTTTTCCACCCTGCACCCGTAGGTTAGTCGTTTTGAAGCGCCTTGGCCAGAAGGCCGGGGAGTTTCTCCGCGAACACCGATCTGGCCAGAACCACACCGCAACCAGCTTCGAGCGCTTGGTTCTTCAGATCGACTCGCACGTGCGGCACGAATCCAATGGTGGTGGTGCCAGCCAGTTCGGGATTGTCCCGGATTGCCTCCAGCACCGCCATCGGAGTCCTGGAACCCAGGTTCAGGTCCAATACGACCACCTTCGGATGGGCCAAGAGTCTGGCAATTGCAGAGTCTGGCGTACTGGCGAATACCACCGGTACACCGAGTCTCTTCGCCATGTCCCCGATCTGGACTGAGAACATCAGATCGGAGACTACAGCCAAGATCACTTTGCGCCGCCGGGGGTCGTGTTGGCCGTCATTTCGTCGAGTAGGCGGCCAGCCCCATAGAGCTTCCGCATCACTTCCGTCATGGCGCTTGTGGTGACTGCAACTGCCCGGTTGACCTTTTCGTTGTAGACGAAGTCACCCACCAACGATTCGATATTGCCGTCGAAAATCAGCCCGACCAGTTCCGCATTCCGGTTGACTACCGGGGAGCCGGAGTTGCCGCCGGTAATATCAGCGGTGGAAACGAAATTGAAGGGAATGGAAAGGTCCAGTTTCGACTTGCCCTGCACATAGCGGGTGGGTAGCGCGTAGTCGCCCTTGTTGCCGAACTTGGCCGAGTGCTCGTATAATCCCCCGAGGTTGGTCATGGAGGGAATCTTCACCCCGCCGGATTCATAGCCAGCCACCTTGCCGAAGGAGAGGCGGAGCGTGAACGTGGCATCCGGGTACGTCTCGGTGCCGTAGGCCAGGAACCGGGCTTTCGCAAGCACTTCGGACGCCTTGCGGAGGTTGGTTTCGATGTTTTCCTCGTTCCATTTGATCGCCTCGCGGCGCAATGGGTCAAGTCGGCGTTGCAGCACGATCAGCGGGTCGTCCGACGCATCGACCGCAGCCTTGCCTCCATCCACCAGCTTCTTGCGGAATGCCGGATCGGTCATTTTGGTGGTCCGGAGCCAATGTTCCGCGGCTTCCTTGGGGCTGCGTCCGTCCAGGAAAATTTTCACGAAGGGATCGTTCGGGCCCATCTCCTCCAGATCCTGTTGCAGTCCGCCCGCCATCCGGGCGATTTCCATTTCGAGGTATACCGGAGCCGGCGAGAACATGGTGTAGCGCAGGGATTCGAGCTCCGGATCGTGGTAGCCGGGCAGTCGTTCGCTGTCCGGTCGCTTGATTTCCGCCACATACATCACAATGTCCTCAGCCAAGGAGCTGAGCTGCGAGTTGGGCCGGTGGAAATACCGGTCTTTGGCCCGGGTGCGGGCTTTTTCCACCGTGGCGGCGATGTCATCCCAAGCCGTACCGTAATCGATCTGCCAGTGCGCATTGGCTTTGATCTTGGCCTTGAAGTCGTCTTCGGCCTTCTTTTTCGCATCCATGACTTCGGCATCCAAAAGGCCCTTGTAACGGCCCTCCATCGCCTTAAGGCTGTTTTGGAGACCGAAGATCTCTTCGAGCGCCTGCCGCTTCTGTTCCGGCCCACGTGAGGAGTACGCTTGGAGGACTTCGATCCGACGCTTGAGCATCTTGATGAAGTTGGGCTCGACCAAGTCCCGCTCCATCTGGAGTTGGGCGTGGGTGTCGAGCCGCTGCGTGGAACCAGGGTGGCCGGAGACGAAAACCAATTCGCCGTCCTTGGGTCCGGCTGCGTTCCACTGCAGGTATTCACGGGTGAGAATGGGGCGGCCGTCCTCGTAGACCCGGAACAGGGCCATGTCGAGGTCGTAACGGGGATACATGAAGTTGTCGGTGTCGCCGCCGAAAAACGCAATCTGCTGTTCCGGTGCGAAAACCAGTCGGACATCGGTGTACTTCTTGTAGCGGTACATCCAATATTCGCCACCCTGGTAGAGCGGGACAACATCGCAGCGCAGACCTGTGGCGGAGTCGCACTCCTTTTCGAGGGCGGCGATTGTCTTGCGGCGCACGGCGAACTCCTCGGCGGGGGTCTTCAATCCCTTCAATGCCTCGTCGATCCGCCAAGTGATGTTCTCGGACGACATCAGTACGTTGACCTCGAGGTCGGGCGATTTCATCTCCTCGGCCTGGGTGGCCGCGTAGAATCCGTTCTTCACGTAGTCGTGCTGGGCGGTGGAGTTCTTTTGGAGCTGTCCGAGCGCCACGTGGTGGTTGGTGAGCAACAGACCTTGCTGACTGACGAAGGAGCCCGAGCCGCCGTCGTTTAGGCGGACACTGGCAAGGCGCAGGTGGGAGAGCCACGGCTTGGTCGGAACCTTGAAGTTGTACTTCGACTCCAACTGTTTGAGCGGCGGATTGTCGTACGTCCACATCCCTTCGTCGGCAATCGCGGCGATTGCGGCAACGGTGACAAGGGCTACGGCGTACGGAATGACTCGGGAAAATCGCATAGGGACTGATTCCTATGTTACCGGAGCCGTAGGGCTGAGATAATTGGGGGAATCGGCCGGTTTCCGGCGTCCAACCAACATGCGTACGTTTCTCGCCAGATCGCTAGCTCCTTGTTTGTTTTTGATGGTTGGGGCTGGTGTGCCCGCCTTAGCCGTAATTCTGCCGGAAACGATCGGACATTGGCAGCGCGGCGAACCTGGTCCGGCGGCGGTGCCGGATCCGAAAGTTTGGGCGGAATATGGGCTGAAGGCATCGGAGTCGGCACCATATTCAGATGCGGGCCAGAAGTTCCGCATCGAGGCCTACAGATTCGCCGACGGAACGGGGGCCATGGCGGCCTACGACCAAATCCGTCCAGCGGCTGCACGTTCTGCGCAGTTGATGGGCTTGGCTGCTGAAGACGACCACGACCAGTATGTCGCGGCGGGAAATTACCTGTTCATTTTCAGGGAATACCGGATCAAGCCCGAGGAGCTGAGCCACGTGGTTGCCACTGTTCCCAACTATGCGCACTCGCCTCTGCCGACACTCCCGAAATACCTGCCGGCCGGATTGGTGGTAAATTCGGAACGGTACATCACCGGCCCCGAGAGCTTGGCCCGGTTTGTGCCGACGGTTCCACCCAGTGCGATTGGGTTTCACTTCAGCGCCGAGGGCCAGTTGGCGCAGTATGGCAAATCTACGCTGCTGATCTTCGCCTATCCGACCATGGAAATGGCCCGGAACCGGTACTCCGCCATTCAACAGATTCCCGGCATAGTCGCCAAGCGCACCGGCCCGTTGATGGCTTTTGTAGTGGGTTCCGAGTCGCCCGACGACGCGGAGCGCTTGCTGGCGCAGGTGAAATACGAGGCGACAGTTACGGTGGCGGAACATCCGCCGACAGCGAAGGACAATCCCGTCAACTTGTTTTGGAACATCTTCAAGCTGTGCCTGGTGATTATCGGGTTTTGTTTGATGGCTGGACTCGTGTTCGGCGGGATCCGTCTGGCGATGACCCGAAGCGGATACACGAGCCAGGACGAAACCATCTCGCTCCGGCTTTCCGACCGGGGCTAAAGTCCGACCGGGGGTGACTGGTTAGACCTACCCGCCTTCAGCGCTTCGATGGCCGCGCCGCGGGCTCCGGCCGTATCACCGTTGGGCATGATCCGAATTGGAATGTCGGCTTGTTCCTCGCGTTGGTGGGGCATGCCTGCGCGGATCTGTTCGACGAACCACGCTTGGAATTCGGGCCCGGTTTCGATCGCACCGCCGCCTACCAGCAGCGCGTCGGCGTCGAACGTGTTGATCATTTCGTCGAAGAAAAGCCCGAGTGCATTTGCCTGGACGCGGAAGACCTCCATGCACAGCGGGTCGCCCGCCTCCGCCATCCCCCGGACCAGTTTGGCGGCCTTGCGCGGGTCTCCCAATTTCGCCAGTTCGTGTTCCGGATGGCGTTCCAGGAAATACGGTAACAAGGTTTTGCCGATGGCGGTCAGCGAGCACATCGACTCCAAATCGCCGGTGCGTCCGCAATTGCAGTGGGGCTCGATGCCTTCGATGCCCGAAATGCTTTGATAGGGGATCAGGACATGCCCCAGCTCGCCGCCGAAACCCTTCCGGCCCCGAATCACAAGGTTGCCCTCGACAATGACACCGCCACCCAGGCCCGTGCCCACGATGGCGGAAACCGAGGTCGCCTTGTTGTGTGCGCCGAAAAGTACGTAGTGTCCCCAGAGTGCACCGGCGTTGCCATCGTTGAGGTATGACACCGGTTTGGCCAGTTTGGCTTCCAACGCGGCCCGGATGTCGAATCCAGACCACTCGGCGTGGACGAAATTGGTGGAGCCCTTGGCGCTGAACACCCCGTTGGCGCTGGCCGGGCCGGGAGTATCGAGGCCGATTAACGAGACATCATCGACAGAAATTCCTGCACGCGCCGCAGCAATTTCCAAGCCATCGGCAATCTGCTGGAGGCAAATTGCCGGACCCTCGCGGGACAATGCGGGATGTTCGCAGAGCCCGTCGATCAGAAACCTGTCCCCGTCGAGGAAGGTGTAGTTTACCGCTGTGCCGCCCAAGTCGATTCCAGCTGCGATAGCCATCATGGTCAGCTTACCAGCACCGCGCGTTACAACTACAATGAAGGTTGCATCCCCAAGTAATCGTGGTTGGCGGCGGCCTGGCGGGCACGGAAGCTTCCTGGCAACTCGCCCAACGCGGTATTCCCGTTCTTCTATATGAAATGCGTCCGGTCCGCACTACCGACGCACACCTGACGGACCGGCTTGCCGAACTCGTCTGCAGCAATTCGCTGAAAAGCGACCAGCATCCGTCGGCATCGTGGCTCCTCAAAGAGGAATTGCGGCATTTGGACTCGCTGCTGATGCGTGCGGCTTCCGAGGCACGTGTGCCGGGAGGCCAGGCTCTCACCGTGGACCGCGAAGTGTTCGCCGAGCGGGTGACCGATGCCATCGAGAGCCACAAGCTGATCGAAATCCGGCGCGAGGAGTTGCCGGAAATCGACCCGTCGCGGCCCACCATCGTGGCTACCGGTCCTTTGACCACCGGTGCCTTGGCCGAGAGCATTGCCCGCATGACCGGCTCAGGCCGACTGTATTTTTACGACAGTATCAGTCCGATTGTGGATGCCCACACGATTGACCATTCAATTGTTTTTGCGGCGTCACGGTACGACAAATCGTTGGATGGCACCGGAGACTACCTGAACTGTCCGTTCAACAAGGCCGAGTACGAACGCTTTGTGGACGAGTTGCTGGCGGCGCATGCGGTGGAGGCGCACGTCCCGAACGACGTGCCCTATTTTGAATCGTGTCTGCCCATTGAGGAGATTGCACGGCGGGGCCGTGACACTCTGCGCTTCGGCCCCATGAAGCCGATGGGCTTGACGGATCCGAGGACCGGTCGGCGTCCCTATGCGGCCGTTCAGTTGCGCCAAGAGAATTTGCGGGCTGACAGCTACAACCTGGTCGGTTTCCAGAACCATCTGAAGTTTGGCGAGCAGAAACGGATCATGCGGCTGATTCCCGGTTTGGAGAATGCCGAGTTCCTGCGTTTCGGGCAGATCCACCGGAATACGTATATCAACGCGCCCTCCCTGCTGACCGACACCCTCCACCTGCGCGAGCACCCGGATGTTTTCTTTGCCGGCCAAATTTCGGGGGTCGAGGGCTACGTGGAGTCCATCGCGACCGGTCTATTGGCTGGTCGGCTAATGGCGGCTTACTTGGAGGGCAGGGAACTGAGGGCATTCCCGCGCGAAACGGCGCTGGGCTCGCTTTGCCACTACATTTCGCACGCCGACCCCAAGCACTACCAGCCCGCAAACATCGCGTTCGATTTGTTCCCGGCCCTGGACCCGCCGCTAAAGGACCGCCGCGAACGGCAGACCGAGACCTGCCGCATCGCTTTGGCGAAGCTGGAAGAGTACTTGGCCTGAGATGACGCTCGCAGCGGCCATCGACGCGTATTTGGGTGAGTTGACTCGGTCAAACGAATCACCCCACACGTTGCGGAACTATGAGGCCGACCTGCGGGATTTCGAGCGATATTTCACGTTTCCAGGCGGAACCGCTGCGGAGTTGGAAAGTTTCGATCTTCCATTGATGCGTGAGTGGCTGGGCAGTCTGTATGACCGCGAACACCTGCCCGCGACAATCCGTCGGAAGCTGGCGTCGGTGCGGTCGTTCTTTCGGTTCCTGTCACGCGAGGAGTGGGTGGCTGCCGACCCGGCGCGGTTGCTCAGACTGCCAAAAGCCCCCAAGACGTTGCCGGATGTTCCGAACGAGGAGACCACGAACGCCTTGGTGGACGGCGAACTTCCGGTGTCGATTGAGCGGCCCCATCCCAAGCGCGACAGGTTGCTGCTGGAGTTTCTATACGGATGTGGGCTGCGCGTCAGCGAGGCGGTGGGACTCAATTTGGAGGATTTGGACCGGGCCGAACAATGGTTGCGGGTGCGGGGGAAGGGCCGCAAGGAGCGCCAAGTGCCGTATGGGGGCAAGGCATCGGAGGCGCTGGCCGGATATTTGACCGAGCGCGAGCCCGGTGCGCATTCGGGGGCACTTTTCCTGAACCACGGGGGGGAACGGCTGTCCGACCGAGGGGCGAGGTCCATCGTGAAGTTCTATGCCCGGTGGACGGTGGGGGATTCGACGATTCATCCACATACGCTCCGGCATGCTTTCGCGACGCACTTGTTGAGCGCAGGTGCGGATTTGAGGGCGATTCAGGAACTGCTGGGGCACGCGCGGCTATCAACGACGCAGAAGTACACGCAGGTGTCGTTAACGGATTTGATGAAGGTTTATGATAAGGCCCACCCTAGGAGCGGTGACGTTTCTTACACCGGCCAGTAGATGCGCTTCAACGGGAGGAGCGTTCTGGTCTCCAAATCCATTTTGTCGTAATGATCCACAATCGACTTGCCTAGTTCCGCGGCGTTCATCAGGGTGACTGGATGGTTGGCACGGTCGGCTTCGTACTGCGCCTCTCTTGTAAAACCGCCAGTGCTCACGTAGAGTCCGTTGTCGTGGTTGCGCAGGCCCCCAACGAAGGCTCTGACCTCCGGGGCCCCCATTGTCTCCTTGCGGTGTTTGACTTCCACCACGATGCGGGGTGCAACAAATCCCAGCCCATCAGGTGACGCGATGACATCTTTGCCGCGATCCGGGCCGGGCTCCGAAATCTTGGTCTTATAGCCCATGGCCCTGAGCTATCCCGCCACCAGTTCCTGCATTTGAGACCACGTCAACTTGATGATCCGGTCTTGGAGGAAGTCCATCGCGCTCTGTTCGATATTTTCTCGGACTTGAACTTCATCGTCGGGAATGAGGTCGGCGGTGGTAGTGCTCGCCGTGGAATCTTCTGCGACCGGAGCTGGTGCCTTCAGTATGGATAGAATCTCCTCCGAGGCAGTCTCCGACGCGCGGAAGATGGTTGAAATGGAGCCTAAGGAATTCTTTGTTGCAGCAGAAAGCTTGTCTCGTGGAACGGTCCCCAGCCACGTTACCGCCCTGGAGTTGCGCAATTCCAATTCGCACTCTGGGTGGTACTCATAGTCGCCCACAACGGTGCCGATATGATAGAGGCGTTTGGCGGCATCGTACGTGACGACAGACTCATCCTTCTTCAGGTCGAATCGGAATCGTTGCACTTGGCCCGCATAGGAAGACAGGGTTCCTTTGGACGCGTCGGGGTAGCTCTTGGCGATTGCTTTTGCGATTTGCTCCCGGCTTGTTAGGCGGGTCAAGTCGCCAGCTTCCCACCACCCAATGGCTACGACCTTCAGGCGTAGAAAATCTTCGCAATACACCGCGTCTCGCCCGGCCCTGACCACCCATAGCTGCTTCGGCATCGCTCCATCATAGCGAGTCCAGGCGCTTGTCTACTTCGCGGCGTTCAGCTTCCTGCCGAGTTGCTGCGCTTGTGCGCCGTACTCCGGGCTGCCGTCCAAGTGCTTGATTTCCCGCAGACAAACCGATTTGTCCCCCGCCACGTATGCAACCTGGGCTAGGAACCAGCATCGGTAAGCCGAGTGGGTGCCGGAGTCCTCGGCGGTTTTGGCGTCATCCAGTGCCCCGGTCAAGTTGCCGAGCTCCAGCATCACGTAGGCCCGCAAAACGCGCACCGACGAATTCATGGGATTATTCGTTGTCAGCGTGGTGAGGAACGCGAATGCCTGGGCGTGTTTATTTTCCCTGATCAGTCCGATGACACTGTCGACCACTTGGCGGTCACCGTTGGATAAGGTTTGCAGTGGTTCCTGCAGCGCCTTCAGGCCAAGGTCGAGCGGGACGCGTCCACCTTGGGATTGTGCGGCCACCGGTGGCATATGAGTGATCAGTAGCAGCAGTACGGCAAGGTAGCGATTCAAGATTGGTATTCCCCCTCTATGGTAGCGGTTTTGCGCCCTTCCGTCGATACCACCAGATTCCCAGTCCTGCCAATACAGCAACCACGCCGATGCCGGTCGCACCCCGCTCGATCAGCGGTTTCAACCGCTCCCACTGCGCGCCGACCGTGTATCCAAGGCACACGAACGACGCCACCCAGACCAAGCCGCCGGGGTAGGCATAGATGGCGAAGATACGGAACGGCACCTTGCTGATTCCTGCCGCCAGCGCTGTAAAATGGCGGATTCCGGCAAAGAAATATCCAAAAAACAGGGTCCACTTGCCGTATTTCTCAAACCACTGCTCCACCTTGGGCAGGTGCGAATCCAGTAGCGAGCGGGTTGGGCCGAAACGCTCCAGAACGTATACGGCACCCGTTCTGCCAAGAAAGTAGCTCAGGGTGATTCCGCACAGGCTTCCCGCGTAGGCGACAGCTATGGTCGTGAACAGGTCCAGGGAGCCCCGGCTGGCCGCCAGACCGGAAAGGACCAGAATTGTATCGTCGGGGATCAGCGGCCCCACGATCCCGAGTATCAGGAGCAGGAAAATCGCCAGATAGCCGTATTGGGCGAGAAAATGCTCGATCAAGCGATTTCCGCTAAGTTTGCAATCTCTTCCCGGATGGCCGCGATGGCCGCAACCGGATCCTTGGAGCGTGTCACCTGTCGGCCGATCACCAGATAGTCGGCTCCGTCTCGGAGAGCGTCGGCAGGTGTGGCCACGCGCTTCTGGTCGCCTTTGTCCGAGCCTGCCGAACGTACACCTGGAGTGACAATGCAGGCATCCGGCCCAGCGATGGAGCGGATTGCGCGGGCTTCCAAGGGTGAGGCCACGATGCCGTCGATGCCGGAAGCCATGGCCTGCCGGACACGTTTTGCAACCAACTCGCTCACGGTGCAGTCATGGCCCATTTCGGCCAAATCCTTCTGGTCGAAGCTGGTGAGGACGGTCACGGCCAGGAGCTTGGTTTCGGAATCGCCACGGCCCTCCACGGCTGCGCGCATCACTTGGCCGACGGCATGGACCGTCAAAAACGTTGCGCCCGACTTGCAGGCAACCGCGACTGCCCGCTTCACGGTTTCACCAATGTCGTAGTACTTCAGATCCAGGAATACCTTCTTGTTCCGTCCAATCAGCGAGCGGACATACTCCATCCCTGCTGCGGCGTAGAGTTCCATGCCGACCTTGTAAAAGGTTGCGGAATCCCCGAGGGCTCCGACGAGCGCATCGGCTTCTGCTGCGGAATCGAGATCGAGGGCGACAATCAGCGGGTCGTGGGTCATAGGAGTCGTATAGGTTTATTTTCGCGTGCCACCACCCGGCCGATCTTGCGTGCTGTGGTCAGGTCGACGCAAAGCCTGTCGGCATCGTCGTCCGGGAGCGAAATCAGAAGCCCGCCCGATGTTTGTGGGTCGTACATCAATGTGACTAGGTCCTCCCGGATTCCGACTGCTGTTTCCACAGCGCAGCCGACGAAGTCCCGGTTGTTCCGCAGACCGCCGGGGACTGCTCCCGCCTCCACGGCTTGGAGCGCGCCAGGCAGCAGTGGTACACAGGCGGTGTCGATTTCCAGCGTGACATTGCTGCCCAGAGCCATTTCCCGCGCGTGCCCGGCCAATCCGAAACCGGTAATATCGGTGCAGCCGTGGACGTCGTATGCCAGCATCGCCTCGCAGGCGGCCTTGTTCAGGCCGAGCATTGAGGAGGTGGCGGCCGCGACGGCTTCCTCCGACGCGATGCCGCGCTTGAGAGCCGTCCCGATGACGCCCGTGCCAATGGCCTTCGTGAATACCAGCGCGTCCCCCGGGCGCGCCCCGGTATTGGCTTTGATTTTTCCGGGATGGATGGTGCCGGTAACCGCGTAGCCGAACTTGATCTCGGGGTCGTTGACGGAATGCCCCCCGAGGATGGCGCACCCGGCCTCCCGCATTTTGTCCAAGCCGCCGCGCAGGATTTCCCCAAGGATCTCCATGTCGGCCCCGCCTGGAAACGCCACAATCGAGAGTGAGGAGATCGGCTTGCCACCCATCGCATAGACGTCGCTCAGGGAATTCGCGGCCGCGATGGCCCCGAATGTGAAGGGATCGTCCACAATCGGCGTGAAGAAATCGACAGTCTGAACGAGGGCCAGTTCGTCGGATAAACGATACACTCCGGCGTCGTCGGACGTGTCGTAACCGACCAGGACATTCGGATTGTGGACGCGCGGCAGCGAGCCGAGCACTTGGTCCAACAACTTTGGACTCAATTTGCTCGCTCAACCGGCCGCTTTTACGTGCGCCGTCAGTTTCCGGGAGAACTCCATGGGCCGCTTCCAGTATAGGATGTTGCCTTGGGAACAGCACCACGGAAACATTCCATAGCCTGTATCATCGAAATATGGCGGTGATGGTCGAGTTGAGGACGCAGTCGGGGCTGGAGCGCAAAGAGGAGACTCTCGCGGCACTTCTTCGCGACATGGGCCACGTGGTTGTTGCGTATTCCGGCGGTACTGATTCGGCCTACCTTGCTTGGATTGCGTGGCGGGAATTGGGGGACAAGGCCTTGGCGGTGACTGCGGATTCCGCTTCGATTCCGGCTTCCCACAAACGCGACGCGGAGGATTTTGTACGGAAGTACGGAATCCGGCACGAGTACGTGGAGACGCGCGAATTTGACAATCCAGACTACGTGAAGAATGGTCCGGACCGCTGTTTCCACTGCAAGGACGAACTTTTCGATGTCTTGGGGCGGATGGCATTGGAACGCGGCTATTCCAACATCGTCTACGGCGTAAACAAGGATGATCTGGGCGACTATCGTCCTGGCCAGCGCGCAGCCCAACTGCACCAAGTGAAGGCTCCGTTGGTGGAGGCGGGGCTGACGAAGGCGGAGATCCGCGAACTTTCCCGCCAGGCGGGATTGCCGACTTGGGACCGGCCCGCCGCCGCCTGCCTCAGCTCGCGGATTCCCTACGGCACGCCGGTGACGATTCAGAACATCAAGACCGTCGAGGTGGGCGAGGAGGAGATCAAGGCGCTGGGCTTCCGCCAGTTCCGGACTCGTTTCCACGGCGAGCTGGTACGGATCGAGGTGGCCCGCGAGGAGTTGCCCAAAGCGCTCGATCCCGCCATGGCCGCCCGGTTCACGTCGATTTTTAAGAGGCTGGGCTACAAGTACGTTACCTTGGACCTGGAAGGCTACAGGCAGGGCTCCCTGAACGAAGTCCTGCCAGCGCGGGCATAAGCCGAGACCGGTTCCCCCAAAAATGCTCGAAAATGTCAATTTGAAGCGCAGGATGCCGGGCGACGAGTATGCCCGGGTGCTTCCGGGCTTGCAGCGGCGTCTTTACGACTTGGAAAAGACGTGCTGGGACAACAAGGTTTCGTCCATTATCGTCTTTGAAGGCTGGGACGCTGCCGGCAAAGGCAGCTCCATCTCGACCCTGACACAACGCCTGGACCCGCGCGGCTTCAAGCTGCATGCAATGTCCCTGCCACGCCCGTTCGAACTGAATTGGCCTTGGTTGCGGAGATTCTGGCTGCGGGTACCGATGGCCGGCGAGATGGCGATCTTCGACCAGAGCTGGTACAGCCGGGTTCTTGAGGAACGCGTGGAGGGTTTGGTCCATGAGCGCAGTTGGCGCGCGGCCTACGGTGATATTGCCGATTTTGAGCGCACACTGGCAGATGACGGCACCGTGATCGTGAAGTTTTTCCTCCATATCAGCCGCAAGGAACAGGAAAAGCGCTTCAAGGTGCTGGAGGCGGATCCGCTGGAGGCATGGCGGGTGACGCGGGCCGATTGGGCGCGCCACAAGAAATACGCCGAGTATTTGGCCGCCGTGGAAGACATGTTGGACAGAACCGAGGAGGCGCATGCCTCGTGGACCATTGTCGAGGCGACATCGCGCCGTTGGGCCCGTACCAAGATTCTGAGAACCGTGATTGCCGCGTTGGAACAACGGTTGGGCGGATTGGTGCCGCCGCGCGAGACCCCGGAGGAGGCTGCGGCTGCCGATGCCGAGGCCGCGACCGCAATCGAGCCACTCGACGACGGCGGGGAAGCGTAGGTCGGCACATGCTGGAAAATCTCGATTTATCGCTGTCCATCCCCAAGGATGACTACGTTGCGGAGATTACACGCCGTCAGATCCAATTGCGGGAGCTCGCGCTCCAGGTATATGCCCGGAAGCGTTCCGTGATGATTGTGTTCGAGGGGTGGGATGCCGCGGGCAAGGGCGGCGCCATCAAGCGGATTACGGAAAAGATGGATCCGCGCGGATACTCCGTATTTCCCATCAGTGCTCCCAACGTCGATGAGAAGTCCCGCCACTACCTGTACCGCTTTTGGCTGCGGTATCCCGAAGACGGCCACCTTGCCATCTTTGACCGGAGTTGGTACGGGCGGGTGCTGGTGGAGCGTGTCGAGGGCTTTGCGACCCCATCGGAATGGAAACGCGCCTACCGGGAGATCAACTCCTTCGAACGCCAAATGCGGGACTACGGGACAATTCTGGTAAAGTTTTGGCTTCACATCTCGCGCGAGGAACAGCTGCGCCGCTTCGAAGAGCGCCGCAACACCCACTACAAGGCGTGGAAGCTCACCGAGGAGGACTGGCGGAACCGCGAAAAATGGCCGGCCTATGAGGAAGCTGTTGAGGAAATGCTGCTCAAGACCAGCACTCGCACCGCTCCGTGGACCTTGGTCGAGGGCAATGACAAGTATTTCGCACGGGTCAAGACTCTGACCCGTTTGGTGGAGGCGCTGTCGGAGGCACTGGACTACAAGCCGCTCGATCCTTTTCTTCCAAGGGAAAAGATTGTGATCCGGGAGAAGCCGGTGAAGAAGTAGTTCTTCAGCTTGGGGCTAAAATGGGAATACGCCATGCGTATTCTCTCTTCCCTCATATTTGTAGCCTCCTGCCTTGCCGCCGATCTGCCCTCGGGTGAAAGTCTCATCGAGAAGGCCTTCCAGGTTACCGGTGGCGAAAAAAGCGTAGCCAAATTCAAATCGACCACCATGTCCGGGAAATTGGAAATGGGGGGGGGCAGCTTGGTCGGCACGGTCTTGATGTATCAAGCCGATGGAAAATCCTACACAACGCTCGAATTGCCCGGTATCGGCAAGGTGGAGGAAGGTTTCGATGGCCAGACAGCTTGGGAGATGAGCGCCCTTCAAGGGGTCCGGGTAAAAGAGGGTGCCGAGCGCGATTTGAGCGTGCGGGGAGCCAAGCTGACACCGCTCAGCGGTTGGCGCGATTCCTATACCGCTGCCAAAACGATTGGCGAGGAGGATGTGGAGGGAAATCCGGCTTGGAAGGTCGAGATGACGCCGACCACAGGCAAGACCGAGATCTTCTATTTGGACAAGAAATCCGGTTTGCCCGTCCGAATGACCATGTCGATGCCAACGGCCATGGGGGAAATTGCCGTCGATCAGCGGCTCGGGGACTATCGAATGGTGACGGGGGTGCAAACCCCGTTTCTGATGGTGATGAATGCCATGAACCAAGTCATGACCATGAAGTTTGAGAAAGTCAGCTATGAAGAGAGCGTGCCGGAAGGCCGTTTCGACCTTCCGGCGGCAGTAAAAACGATGGTGGAGCGTCGCAAGAACGCCCCCAAGTAGCTTCAACGGCTATCCGATATCGTCGTCGTCGCCGTCCTCTTCCTCGTCCAGTTCCTTTTGGGCG
>CAITMP010000195.1 GCA_903893525.1 uncultured Acidobacteriia bacterium
GCAGCCAATGGCGCGTGGCACGTGTTCAACACTTTCAATTCGATCGCCCAGAACCCGTCGTTCACCCCCAAGTGGTCCGACAAGCCGCTGCTGAAGTCGTGGGAAAAGCAGAAGCCGCCACTCGGCTGGCCCCGGACAACGGATTCGCTCTGCCCGAAGTGCGTGCCGGAAATCCGCAACAAGATCGTAAACGGCGAACTGCCGGTCGAAATCCTCCGCAACGAAAAGGTCGGCGAAATCAAGGCGCAGATCATTGAACGTGACGGCAAGATCCTGATGGTGAAGGATTGCGCAATCCACGGCCACTTTGAGGACGTGATGGCAATCGACCCCGCCTTCCTGCAAAAGGTGGAGCGCGTGTTCCCGGGCCGCGACATCCGCGCCCACAATGACGAAAAGCTGCACGACCACGGTTCCTCAACCGTCACCCACGGTCGCGGGTCGGTCCTGACGATCGACTTGACCAACCGCTGCAACATGATGTGCGATCCGTGCTTCATGGACGCCAACCAGGTCGGTTTTGTCCACGAATTGACGTGGGACGAAATCAAGACTATGCTGGACAACGCGATCACGATCAAGCCGCGCCGCCAGATGTCGGTCCAGTTCTCGGGCGGCGAGCCCACGCTTTCGCCGTACTTCCTCGATGCGGTGCGCTACTCCTGCGCGGTCGGCTACAACAGCGTCCAAGCTGCAACCAACGGCATCGAATTTGCCAAGAGCCCGGAATTCTGCGCCAAGGCCCGCGAAGCTGGTCTCCGCTACGCCTACCTCCAGTTCGACGGCGTGGGCAATGCCGCCAATTCGCACCGCGCAATCGGCAACCTGTTCGACGTGAAGCTGCGCGCGATTGAAAACCTGCACTCGAACGGCGTGGAAATCGTGCCGGTCATCACGATCATCAACGGCGTGAACAACGAGCAGGTCGGCGCGGTGATCAAGTTCGCACTTGATAACCCGAAGAAAATCTCGTTCCTTTCGTTCCAGCCGGTTTCCTTTACCGGCCGCGACGAGGAAATCACGGACGACCGCCGCGCTGCGCAACGCTACACCTTGTCGCACTTGGCGCACGACGTGAAGAACATGGTCGGGATGGGCGAGCCCACGCGCGACTGGTATCCGATTTCGTTTATCAGCACGTTCTCCGACTGGTCCGACTTGGTGAAGGGACCGGACAAGGATTGGGGCCAGCTCTCGTGTGGTTGCCACCCGAACTGCGGCACCGGCATGGCCGTCATGATCGACAAGGAAACGAAGGAAGCCCGCCCGGTGACCCAGTTCCTGAACGCCGAACAGATGGCGAAGGACATCGCGCAGGTCAACGACGCGGCCCGCGGACGCAAAGCAACCATTCTCGGCGGCTCGCTCGCCCTGCTGCGGAACTACGATCCGTTCCAATCGCCCACGCACTTCCACATGACCGACCTTCTGAAGAAGTTCGACAAGGGTTTGGGCGCGACGAAGGCGAAGTACGGCAAGGTCGGCAAGGACCGGACGATGGAAGACATCGAACTGCGCCGCAAGGACCGCTGGAACTTCATGTTCATCGCGGGCATGTGGTTCCAGGATCTGTTCAACTACGACTTCCGCAGGACCGAACAGTGCATCATCCCCTACGCGACGCAGGAAGGCGAAATCAGCTTCTGCGCCTACAACACGGGCGTGGGCTGGCGGAACATCGTCGAGAAGATGCACATGACGGCATCCCTGACGAAGTGGTACGAGGAAAAGGGTCGCCACGAGATCATCGCGGGTGGCAAGAACGTCAACCTGCCCTCGAAGGAGCACTCGCTGGTGCTCAACTTGGACGATGTAAACAAGGACATCCAGCATGATTTGGATAGCCAGGGCATCGC
>CAITMP010000196.1 GCA_903893525.1 uncultured Acidobacteriia bacterium
CGGCATCGCGTGGGCCATCACACCGCAACCGGGATAAAGGCTCTCCGCCAGTGCCTTGGCCGTTTCCATCGTTCGCTGCGCGTTGTCGGCATGAACATAAGCTTTAGCCGAATCAGCGCACCCGGAATTTGCCAGTAGGCCCTCCCCGGCCAGCCACTCCCGGTAGTAGACGCCCATGGCCGTCATCAGATCCCGTCCATGCGGAGTCAGCAGGCCAGGCGCTACACCGAAATCCGGCCAAGGTGCCGTTGAGTACTCCCGCAAGCGAGCCTGGGTCCAAGTGGGAGACCGCACGCCGTGCCGGGTCACAATGACTACAAACTTCAGCCGGTCACCCGACCGGTCCACCTGAGCGGACAAGCCGGGAACCAGCAAGGACAGAAGAACTGCGAGGAAGGGTTTCACGGGGTCTTAAAAATCCAGCTTAATGCCCGTGATGGCCCAGATTTTGTAACGCTCCTCCTGGATGGGCCGCGTCGGCGTGACAGCCGTGTAAACCCGGTAGGGGTCGTTGGCAAGGTTCAGCATGTCGAGGAAAATCCGCACATGCTTGCCGATCTTCTGGCTTGCCGAGAAATCGATCTCGAGGCGGTTGTCGAGCCAGGTGTCGTCGTTCGGGGTGGCACCGATAGCGAGTACGTAGTGCCCTTGGTAGTTGAACGAGACGCGGGTGGAGAAACCCTTGCGCTCATACGCCAGGGACGCGTTGCCCATGTCGTTGGCTTGGCTGGGCAGCACGAACGGACCGCGCGGCAGCATCGCATCCGAGTGGGTATGGGTGTAATTGGCGTAGGTGCTGAAACCTTTCATCAGCTTCGGGAGGAAGTCCAACTGCCGGACGAGGGTGAACTCCATACCGTAAAGGTTGGCTTTGTCACCGTTCACGGGCTGAGTCACGCGGTAGAGGTCCGTGCCGATGGTCTGCTGCTGGGTTGTCGAGTAGATGTAGTTCCCTAGCCCCTTGTAAAAGAAGCCGCCGGACACGATCCCGACGTTTTGGAAGTAATGTTCCAGCGCGACGTCGAAGTTGGTCGAAGTGGTTACTTTCAGCGTGGGGTTGCCCTTGGAAATCGTCAAACCGGTGGTGTCCTGAAGAACAAACGGGGCAAGGTCGTTGTAGTTGGGACGGGCCAGCGTCCGGCTGACCGAGATCCGGAGCGGCGTGTCCTTGAAAAGTTGGTGCCGCAGATGGATGCCGGGCATCACGTTCAGATAGTCGCTTTTGCCCTCAAAGATGCTGCGTCCCAGAACGGCGCCGCCCGCTCCCAGCCGGTATTGGGGTGCACCGTAGGTCGTGGTTGTGGACTCGAAACGGACGCCTGGGAGCAGGGTGGTCTTTTCGCCCAGGTAGATTTCGTCCATGATGTACCCGGCGGTGACACGCTCCTTGGCCCGGTAGCTGCCGGAATCCCCCGTCGGGCCAACCACCGACGTCAGGGTGCCGCCACGGCTCAACGCCTGCTGCAGATCCTGGTCGGCAAACGCGGTGCCGAATTCGGGATACTTGCCACCCAGATAGTTGTCACCCGGCTTGTAGCTGCTATTGATCATCGAGAGGAGGCTGATGGTGGTTCCCGCTTTCGGCGTCTGGGTGATGGTTCCCACGTCGCGGGTGCGGTTGGCGTCCCGGATTTTCATGCCGAACTTGAACAAGCCGCCGGCATGGCTGCCGAACCGACTCGGAGCAGCCACATCGAAGCCCCCGGAGAGATTCCGTTCATACCCGTGGTCGTTCTGGATCGCGTTCTGGATGAACACGAAACTGTTCAGATTCTGGTTTTGCGGAACGGCCTGGATGTTCGAAGGGTCAATGGACGTCGCGCTGACATTGGGCGAAAAATTGACCCCGGTCTGGCGGAACGTACCTTCGAGGCGGTAGGGCGTGTCCAGCACAGCCTTTGAATAGGACGCGCGCCACGTGAGAAGCCATGACATCGGAAGGGAGTGGCTGCCTCCGGTTGAGAGCGCAGTTTGGTTGGAATCGTGGTACCGGTCGCGCAGCAGCCGTTCCAACCGCGTCGTGCTCACCAAGTCCCTCAAACGGTGCCGCAATTCGGAATCCTCGTACTCGGTCCGCAGGCCGCGCAGATAGATGCTGGAACCGGCGCTCAGGCGGTAGTCAACATCCCAAGTGCCGCCGGTCCGGGTGCGTGTCAGAACGTAGTCCCGCAGGTCCAGACTGGTGAACGCCAAATTCGAATACGCCGGTTCCACGTCCTGGGAGCCGCGGTTGTTCTGATAGAAGTTCGCCGACCCGATGAAACCCAGTTTCCCCGAAAAAAACCGCTGCCCGAAAGTACCGCTGTAGTCCTTGATGTCGTGCTTCACCAACGTGTTGAAGCCGGAGCCCAGGGTCAGCGCGATGTGCCGCGACGCCGGAGCCCGCTTGGTGATCAGGTTCACACGGCCGCCGATCGAATCGCCCTCCATGTCCGGCGTCAGGACCTTGGTGACTTCGATGGCACCCATCAAATCGGCGGGAATCGTGTCGAGCGGGATCTGCCGGCTGGTGTTCTCCGTGGTCCCGATGCGCTCGCCGTTGATGGTAGTGGCGCTCAGCCGGGGCTCGGTGCCGCGGATCAGCACGTAGCGCCCCTCGCCCTGGTCGCGCTGCACAACAACGCCGGGAATGCGCTGGACCGCCTCGGCGGCGTTGGGATCGGGAAAGCTGCCAATTTGGTCGGAGGCGACCAAATTGACGAGGTTGATAGAGTTCTTCTGGTCGTTCAACGCCCGCGACTGCCCCACCAGTTCCGTATCCCCGGTTACCGTCACGGATGCGGACAGGGTGGCAATCGAAAGCACGGGGTCCCAGACGGCAGTCCCGCCGGCTGGAATCACCACGTCCGCCGTCGCCGTCTGGAGACCCAGATACGACGCGGTCAGCTTGGTTGTGCCCGTCCTGACGCCTTGGAGTGTGAACCTTCCGGAGTCATCGCTGACCGCGCGTATGCCCTGGCCTTCGACTCGGATTTCGACGCCGGTCAGTGCCGTTTTCCGCGAGGCTTCCGTGACCGTACCGGACACGCTGCCCGTTTGGGCCGGAAGGACGGCGGGAAGTAGTGCGGCGAACAGGATGCAGGAGCGGAGGACAGAGTTCGTCATGTGCCGAGTATGGCAATGGGACCGTTACAATTTGCTGAAAAAACACTGAAACTCCTGTTACCCGCAACGGCGTGGTTCCAGGACCGTCGAAGGAACTTTTCGGGGCCACGATACAATAATGGGATACCGTGGAAAAGACCTTTTACATCGAAACTTTCGGATGCCAGATGAACGCCCACGACTCGGAGAAGGTCGTCGGCACTCTGTTGCACGAGGGTTACAACCAGGTCGCCACCCCGGAACAGGCCAACTACATCTTCTACAACACCTGCAGCATCCGCGACAAGGCGGAGCAGAAGGTGTTCAACAAGCTCCAGCACTTCAAGAATTCGGGCAAGGGCAAGGTGATCGCGCTCCTCGGTTGCGTCGCCCAGCAGGAGGGCGCGAAAATCTTCGACCGCGCCCCGCACGTCAGCCTGGTGGCCGGTTCGGCCAGCTACGCAAAGCTGCCGGAGATGCTAGTCCAGATCGAATCCGGCAACCGCCGCGTTACAGGCCTCGATTTCGACACGCCGGAAGCCTTCGACACCCCCTACACCCGACGCGACAACCCGTTCCGGACCTTTATTACCATTATTGAAGGTTGCGACAAGGCCTGCGCCTATTGCGTGGTGCCGTTCACGCGCGGCCCGGAGCGCAGCCGGACAGCCGAAAGCATTTTAGACGAAGCACGGCGGCTGGCCGATTCCGGCATCACCGAAGTCACGCTGCTGGGCCAAAACGTCAACAGCTACCGTGATCCATCGGCGTCGAAATGGGATTTTGCCCGACTGTTGGACGAGGTCGGGCGTATCCCCGGCTTCCGCCGCGTCCGTTTCACCACATCCCACCCGCGCGATTTCGTCAAGCCGATCATCGACGCCATCGACGACAACCCCAACCTCTGCAACCATGTCCACCTGCCGGTCCAATCGGGCTCGTCCCGTGTGCTGGAGGGCATGCGCCGCCTGTACACCCGCGACCAGTACATGGAGCGCATCGACTGGATGAAGAACGCCAACCGGGATATCGCCATCACCACCGACCTGATCGTGGGATTCCCGGGCGAAACCGAGCGCGAGTTTGAGGAAACGCTGGAACTGATGGAGGAGGTGGAGTACGATGCCATCTTCGCGTTCAAGTACTCGCCCCGCCCCAATACGTCGGCGCTCGCAATGGGGGACCACATCCCGGACGAGGAAAAGACGCGCCGGATCGTGATCGTGAATGAACTTCAGAGGGCGATCCAGATCCGCCGCCATTCGGAGTTGATCGGGAACGTGGAGGAGGTCCACGTGGAGGGCCGCCACGAGTCCCTGCAGCAATGGATGGGCAAAACCTCGCAGAACCGGACCCTTAATTTCTCGGGCCGCGATGCCGAGGCGCTCTCGGGAAGCTACGTGCCTGTCCGGGTTACGCGCGGGGGCCCCAACTCCCTGGTTGGGGAAGCGCTTTCCGTAAACTAGCGCTTTCCGGCCCTGTGCTGTAATGAAAGCATGGAAGTCGAGATGAAGATCCGCGGATTGATGATGGACCCGGACACAAACATGCCCATCGTCATTCTGAAGGAC
>CAITMP010000197.1 GCA_903893525.1 uncultured Acidobacteriia bacterium
CGATCACAGGGATACTGAATCGGCCAGCGATTTCGTTGATCGCGGGCATGTCGGCGCACTGGCCGAAAAGATGGACTGGGATGATCGCCTTGACAGTCGCCAAATCTGCCGGTGAGAGCGATTCGAGGTAGCGGCCAAGTAGAACTGGATCCAAGTTGAAGGTCCCGTATTCGATATCCACGAAGACCGGGATGGCTCCAAGCCTGGACACGCAACCGGCTGTGGCGAAAAAGGTGAAAGGGGGCACCACAACCCGGTCACCGGGCCCAATGTTGAGCGCCATCAAGGGCAGCAGGATTGCATCCGTCCCCGAGGCGCATGCGATGGCGAACTTTGTGCCACAGTATTCGGCGATGCGCTCCTCCAATTGCCGAACCTCGGGGCCGAGGATGAATTGGCCGTGGTCGAGAACACGGGCGATGGCTTGGTCGATTTCGGCCCGGATGGACGCCGTCTGGGCTCGGACATTTAGAAGTGGGATTTGGGGAAGGGGCATTTTTGAGGAGGCGGATCCTAGGCCTGGAAAAGTGCGCGATTGTCCGCAACCGGATCGCGGCCGGCGGAAAAATTGACTGCGAAGTTCTTGGCGGCAGCAGAGGCCTGGGTGAACTGCTCCGCCGTCATGTCGATGGATTTCTGGATCGCGCCGCGGAAAAGATCCAGGCGATCCAAGGGGAAATCCCAACCCGCACCGGTGGCGGCCAAGCCACGCCAGGGAGTCTGGTCGCTGATGAGGACCGGGCATCCGGCAGTCAATGCTTCGTGGATCACGTGTCCGTAGTTTTCTCCCAAGGTGGGAAACAGGAACAGTTGGTGGGAGCCAAAAATGATGGGGACCTGGTCGCGACCCACGGGTGGGTGGGTGTTGACTTGGATATTTGCGGGGAGTGCCCGGATCTCGGCTTGGCACTTGGACCAATATGCCGGATCCTCGGCAGGGCCGTAGATATTGAATTCGACGTTTCCGACCGCCGACGCCAGCATGCGGAGCGCTCCAGCCAGATTCTTTTTCTCCGCGATTCGGGAGAGAAACGCAACTCTCAGGGTTCCGGGGAACTTGGGACGTTCCAAGCAGATGCCCGCAGGGGCTGCGGGGATAACGCCGGCGATGCGAACACGAACATCCCTGCCCAATTCCCGGCGGATGTCCTCTTCCTCAAAGGCTGTGGTGGCCTGCCAAATTGCCTGACGGTACACGCCGAGGCGCTTTGCCACTGCGATGAAGATGCGCTTCTTGTGCGGCTTCAAGCCAAGGGCTCCCACGGAAAACTCACCGCGGGGTGCAAGAACCACATTTCCCTGCCGCCCCACGCCGAGCGACCGGGCAAGCATCGGCAACATGGAGAAGGTCGGGGAGAAGAAGGAGTTCAGGTAAAGAAAGTCCGCGGGTTCCGACGCCAAGATCCTTATCATCGAAGCGAGACTCAAGCGGTCTGGCGAAAGATAGAGAACATGCACCTTGCCCACGGGATTCCATTCGTTCTGGAGGATTCCCGAATAGGGATGGAGATCCCCCTTGTCGCGGTCGGAGGTAACGATGCGGATTTCGAACTCATCGCCCAAGGCATCGGACAAGTTCCTGATGCTCTGGATGGGTCCACCGGATTTGACGCCGGGAACATAGGTGCTGAGAAAAATGAGGATCTTCGGCCTCGGGGACGTCATGGCCTTAAATCCTGCCCAATGGCGGCCCGCAAAGCAAATCTCGACCAGTCCCGGAGACCACGCGCGGGAGCTGCCGTCCCATCCGGCGAGGAAAACCAGCTGCGGACAGGCGTGGAGAAGCCGGTCTTCGGACGCTTGGCCAATTCGGCAAGACCACAAAGGGTTGCAACGTCGGACTTCACCGGAGGCTGGGGACCCGCAAGCATCGGTGCCAAGTTTCGCAACAACTGGATGTCTACCAGGGGAACACGGATTTCGAGCGAGTGCGCCATGCCGGCCCAGTCGGAATCCCGCAGCAACTGGTTGCGCATGTACCAGCACATTTCGAGGGCAGCAATACGGAGAGTGTCGGTCTTGAGTCCAGCTGTGGTTTCGGCCATTCGGACCATCGGATCCAACTCCGCCCAACCATCGCGAAGGATTTCAGCGGGTAGCAATCCCGGCAGCTCCCAAGGCATGAACAGGCCCCGGTGGAGAAGCCATGCGCCTTCCGTCGACCGACCGAGTTCGAATAGGCCAGCGTACTTGGGGGAAGTGAATTTGCCGATCCAGCCGGCGGACAACCAGCGGAATGCCTTGCCCATCAACGGGAAAGGTGCGGCGGTCCGTGCGAGGCGGTTGATGCGGGGGATGTCCCGGAAAGTACCGTAGCCCGAAAAAAGTTCGTCGCCGCCGAGTCCGGAGAGACAGACCTTCATTCCGCAAGCGGCAGCGACTTTGCTGACACACCAGGTATTGAAGGCATCGATGGTGGGTTGGTCCATGGCAGAGAGGAAAGGCGCCATGTCGTCCTGGAAGTCCTCGCGGGTGACAAAACGGGTTGTGTGGTTCGCCCCAAGTTTTCGGGCACCGGCCTCCGCCAGCGGGACCTCATCCTGCGGAGTGCCGGTGAATTCGTGGAAGCCGACGGTGAGGGTGCGCAGATCCGCATGGCCGGATTCAGCCACCAGTTTGGCAATCACTTGGGAATCGATTCCGGCGGAGAGGAAGACGGCGACCGGCACGTCCGCAATCAGATGGTGCCGGACGGTATCCAGCAAGTGGGTGCGAACATCGGCGCGTGAGCCCGCCGGATGGTTGTGCGCGTCGCGCAGAACGGCTTGGATGGAACAAAATTCGGAGCGGTGGTGGTTGCCCCGGCTGTCGATGCGGAGCGTGGAACCGGGTGGCAGTGCGCGGATGTCGCGAAAGATGGTTCGTGGTTCCGGTATGGAGCCCCAAAGGTGGTAGCCGACCAAAGACGCGGAATCCGGTTTTGTCCCGACCGCCCCGCCGGCGACGAGCGCCTTGACCTGGGAGGCGAAGCGGAATGTCTTGCCGTCATCGGCGAAATAGAGGGGCTTGATGCCGTAGGGATCTCGCCCGAGGAACAGGTCGCCCGATTTCGCGTCGTGGATGGCGAAGGTGTACATGCCACGCAGGCGGTCGCACATACCAGAGCCGCATTCGGCGTACATGGCCAGCAGGACTTCGGTGTCGCTTTCGGAGCGGAAGACGTAGCCCTTCGAAGTGAGCTCGGATTTGAGTTCGAGGTAGTTGTATATCTCGCCGTTGAAGACGATGGTGTGGCCGCCGAAGCGGTCGACCATCGGCTGGGCCCCTTCCTCACGGAGGTCGATGATGGCTAGGCGGCGGTGGCCGAAGGCGACACGGTTGTTCGGCGATGTCCAGAGGCCGGCACCGTCCGGCCCGCGGGCGGCCATGTGGTCGCGGATGACGAGGACTTCGCGTGAAATGCCGGGGTTGGGATCACCGGCGTAGGTATATATGCCTGCTATGCCGCACATGCTGCCGTCCACGATCTCGAGCGGCCTGAGGCCGTTGAACTATGCGTATCAATCTTTAGCAATAAGGGCCTCCTCCAGCGCCGGGCCGATACGCGCGACTCCAGCCCGCGAAAGGTGATCCGAGTCCTTATAAAGCGCGGTGTCGTGGTCGGCAACCTCACAGAATACCGAGCCACATATATATCGTCCGGGCAGAACTATTCGGACGCCGTACTTGCCTCGGAGTAGGTCGAAGTGCGCCCAGACCCGGCTTTGTCTAGCTTGGTACTGGATCAAGGTTGGTCGGATCTCAGTATGCCGACGGTAGAAAAGATCTTTGGCCAGCGAATCCGGCACACTGCGCCCAATCTCGGGGATGTCTCCAAACAGGATTACATTTCTGCCGGCGCCGTGAAGCTTGCCTACGGTCCGCTCCAAGCCTAGAAGAAACACACTCCTGTTATC
>CAITMP010000198.1 GCA_903893525.1 uncultured Acidobacteriia bacterium
CTGGAAAACAAGACCCCCTCGGACGTGGCTGCTCTGATCGCGCAGGACCGATTTGACTACACCTGCTGGGATCTGTACGCGCGGACGTCGCAATACTACAAGGACAACCCGGAATCACTCGCGTGGCGGGCCCAGACCCTGCATGAGGTGGAGGCCGGGCACGGGCCGCTAGCGGAGATGGCGCATTTGGTGGCCGACGCGATCGTGGTCTGCCACTTGGCCACCATGTTGCGATTGGGAATCCGCTATGACGTGCTGCCGCGAGAAAGCGAGATCCTGCACCTCAAGTTTTGGGCCAACTGCTTCGAACTGCTGAAGGAGCGGAAGGCGATTTACTTCGAGGAGGAGGGGAAGAACAAGGGCTGCTGGGTGATGCCGTCCTCCGCATTCCGTGGCGCGGACGAGGCCAACGAAGACAGCAAGGTGATTGTACGCTCCAACGGCACTGTCACATACGTCGGCAAGGACATCGCGTACCAACTGTGGAAGTTCGGCCTCCTGGGCAAGGATTTCTTCTACAAGCCGCACACCACGTATCCGGACGGACAGATGGTGTGGGTCTCGACGGCGACTCCCCAGACCGAGCCGGCGCCATCGTTCGGCAAAGGCGAGACCGTCTACAACGTCATCGACACCCGCCAATCGTATCTGCAGGACGTGGTGGTTGCCGGGCTACGGGCGCTCGGGTTCGACAAGCAAGCCGAGCAATCCATCCACTTCTCCTATGAAATGGTGGCGCTCTCCCCACGCTGCTGCGCCGACTTGGGGATCGAGCTTTCGGAGGAGGACGCCAAGCGTCCGTATGTGGAAGTTTCGGGCCGCAAGGGTCTGGGAGTCAAGGCCGACGACCTGATGGACAAGCTGATCGAGAGCGCGTTCGGCGAAGTTGCATCCCGGCACGCCGAGGATTCCCCGGAAACGCAGCGGGCTGTGGCCACCGAAATCGCCATGGGCGCGCTGCGCTACTTCCTGCTGAAGTTCACGCGGACCACGGTGATCGCATTCGACTTCCAGGAAGCGCTGAGCTTCGAGGGCGAAACCGGTCCCTACGTGCAGTACGCCACCGTCCGGGCCCGCAACATCCTCAAGAAATTGCAGGACCGGGGCAAGTCGATTCCCGATTTCGCAGTCGAGCTTTCAGCCGATGCCATGGCCCGCCAGTTGTTGGACGAGGAGGCGTGGCAGATGCTGTTGGTGGCGTCGAAGGTTGATTCGGCCCTTGACCGGGCCATTTCCACGGGAGAACCCGCGCAGCTGGCCAAGTACGCGTTCCAGTTGGCACAAACGTTCAGCAATTTCTACCACGTGTTCCCAATCCTTTCGGAGCCGGACCGTGAAAAGAAGGTCTTCCTGCTGTGGATGACCACCTTCTTCGCCAAGCAGTTGGAACGGACGCTCGGGATTCTGGGCATCACCGTTCCGGTTTACATGTAGGCCTTATGCTTCTCGCCCTCGACGCCGGGAACACCAACATCACCATCGGGATCTTCCGCGAGGGAATGCTCGCCGACCACCGGCGACTGCGCACGGTGCGGGACCAGACGGCGGACGAGTGGGGCATCCTGCTGATGAGCCTGCTGCGGTACGCGTCGCTGGATCCGGGCGAGGTCCACGGGATTATCGTTTCGTCCGTGGTGCCGCCGATCAACAGCGCTCTGGCGGAGATGTCGAGGCGCTATTTCGGCATGGATGCGATGTTCGTGACGGCCAAAACCGACACCGGCCTCACGATCCGCTACGACAATCCGGCGGAAGTCGGTGCCGACCGGATCGTGAACAGCGTTGCAGCGCTGGCCAAGTACGGCGGACCGTGCGTGATTGTGGATTTGGGGACGGCCATCACTTTTGACGCCGTATCGGCGCAGCACGAGTACCTGGGCGGCATCATCGCCGCAGGAATCGGCATTTCGGCGGAGGCGCTGTTCAGCCGAACTGCTCGGTTGCCGCTGGTGGATTTCCGCCGACCGAAATCGGTGATTGGAACCAATACGGTGGCGAGCATGCAGTCGGGGCTTTATTACGGGGCGATCGGGGCGATTGACGGAATGATCGAGCGGTTGATGGAGGAACTTGGACCCGATACCCGGACCGTTGCGACGGGCGGGCAAGCGGAAATGATCGCGGGCGGATCGAAATACATCAAGAATGTGGATGGGAATTTGACCTTGGACGGCCTGCATTTGATTTGGGACCGGTCGCGGAACCGGCGCTGATGGAAGACTTCAACTACTTCAATTACTTCACTGAGATCGAGGATCATTTTCAGCAGGCCAGAGGCACGAGTTTGTTCCTGCTCTCGCCGCTCGATTGGGCGCTGATCGAGACATGGAAGAACTCCGGCGTGCCCTTGGAGGCTGTGCTGCGGGGTATCGACATCGCGTTTGAGAAATGGCGGGCGAAGAAGACAAGGACCCATTTGGTGAATTCCCTGGCCTTTTGCACCCAACCTGTAATGGACCAGGCGCAGAAGATGGCCGACGGCGCGCAGGGGCGGGATCTGGAAACGGAGCCAAAACCGGAATCGTCGCCATTCGCCGACAATGAGATCCAGTTGTATCTGGAGCGCAACCTGGCGGCCATCCGTGGGTTGGGAATCCCGGAGTTTGAGCCCGTGGCGGAAGCTCTGGCCCAAATGATAGGGGAACTGCCCGCGCTACAGGCGGACTTGGAGGCATTGGAACAACGGCTTTCCATGTTGGAGCAGAAGATGATCGCAATCGCCCGGGCCGCACAGTCGGACGAACTGGCGATGAAGGCGAAGCGCGAGCTGGACGGCTATCTGAAGCCATACCGCGGACGGATGACGGCCCCGCAGATCATGATGCTCGAGACGCAGTTCCTGGACCGGGCGACATTGGAGTCCGCCGGGCTGCCGCGGTTGAGTCTGTTTTATTTACACTAGAAGTTTCATGGGGCTACCGATTCGAGTCTCCTTACTGATGTGGGCGGCATGCCTGTTTCTAAGCGGGCAGGTTCCCGGCGGGATCGACGGTGAAATCACCACCTTCGGCACGACGGTCGTGATCGCATCGGGTTTGAAAGGCCTGGTCTACGACATTCCGGAGGGCACGGATTCGCTTCCAAAATTCGAAAAATTAAAACCCGTTGGGACGGTCTACACCAACGGACTCCTCATCCCAAAGAGGGATTTCACCGAGGGATTTCCGGGCATCACCAACAAATCTGAATGGTTTGCCATAGACTACACCGGTCGTTTCTATGTGGACAAACCCGGAAAGTATGCATTCATTGTGGCCTCCGATGACGGGTCGAAGCTGTATATCGATGGCAAACGGCTGATCGACAACGACGGCGTGCACGGCGTGGTGGCTGTGGAGGGGAATGTGAACTTGACGGGCGGCATCCACCACATCCGGTTGTCGTATTTCCAAGGTCCCAGAATGTCGCTGGCCCTGATGCTGGGGGTCATGGGACCGGGTGAAAAGCAGTGGCGGGTCTTCAACACCAACGACTTCCGACCGCCGTCGAACCCTGCGGACTGGAAATACGGCAGTCCGGCGGACTTGGAAAAGCCGGAACCCGGAAAGGGCGGGAAGAAAGACCGCTAGGCTTGTCCGGACCGGGGCTGGCGGAATTCGGACACCAGCAGCCAGCCGATACCACCCAAGGCGACGACCAGAAAGGCCCAACCGACTTGGTTTTCCAGGGGCATCTCAAATCGCAACCTTATATCGTGCGCTCCCGCCGGGAGATCCACCAGCATGAAGCCCATCACGGGATCGCGTCGGAGTGGCAACTCGAGGGTGCCTTCGTAGGCGTGCCATGCGGAATCGAAACTCTCCTGCAAGAGGAGCGACTGCCCCGCCCCGGTTTCCGCTCTCACGGCCACTTCGTCAAAACCATGCCATGAGACAAGAGCCTCGGGCTTGGCAGCGTCCTCGACGGCGTTGACATAACTGCCTAGGCGCTCGCCATCGTCACCGCCACGGACTGGCTGCGCGGCGTTGATCGCTGCGCGGTCCACCACGCGTCCGATCCCAGAGCGCACACGCGGAACCCGGTACGCAACCGTACCCTGCCCGTCATCGAACAGGACTGGCAGGACGCCTTGGAATTTTCCCGGGTGAACGAAGTCCTTGTAGTTTTCGCGGGACTTCTGGTCGGGCACGATGACCACGCCGGTACCCATCGCGCGCATCCACAGGACCGCCAGTTCGGGCCTGGCCTCTTTTTCAATCTGCCAGAGGGCGTCGGGAATGATCTGGTTCAGCATCCCCTGACTGGAACCGCCGTCCAGCTGGGCGTTGTCGTGCCAAGCGTCAAACCAGAAGCGGGCCATTCCGACGGTGAGCGTACGCTCACCCGGTATGTTGCGGTGCGCCCAATCGGCGATCTGGAAGGCATATTGATCCTTCAGCGGACCGGACTTGCCGAACGGGCTCCACGGATTCCGCAAGTAGGGCGTGGCCGCGGCAAACACCAGCAGCGCGGGAATGGCGATCCAACCACCGCCGCGCCGGGTCCAGATGCGTCGCACGATCTCCACCCACGCCAACAGCAGCATCAGGTCCATTTCAGGCACCAAGCGCTGGGAATTGCCCGACACCATGAAGTGGAAATGTTGGTAGCCGAGGACGTCCAAGGCAAGAAAGAAGGCCGCACCGCCCACAAAAAGCGGCCAAGCCCTTTCGGTATGACCACGTCCGAAACGCTCCATCGTGACCGCCATCAAGGCGAGGGCCGCGAGTGCCAGATACTTCGACCACGAATTGCCCGGCTCGGAAACCCATTTCATGTCCACCAGCGTGATAGCGACATATGAGGGGCTAAGCCAGAAGGCGCACAGCCCGTAGGCGATTCCCGCTATACCCAAGCCTCGCAAAACCACCTTGTTGTCCCTGTCGGCACACCAAATGCCCCAGACGAGAATCGGGAACAGGATCGCCATCGATGTGGCGCCATAGAAGTTATTGGAAACCACCAGCGCGCAGAGAATGCCCGAGAGCGCGAGCAAGCCGGGCCGCCATCGCCGGAGGGCAAGGAACGCGGCCGCGAGTGCGGCACCAAGCACCGAGACCGCCGTAATGTGCGGTCCCTCGCCGTATGAGGCCAGCACGTGCAACCGCTGGGGGATACCGACGGCATCGACGCGCAAGTCCTTCATGAAGAGGAACGATGGCGAAAGGCAGGCCACCAGTGCCGCTGCATATGCCGCAGCCAAGCTGGAGCCCGTCCCGGCCAGGACGAGGCAGAATACGCCCAGCAGGCCGAATGCATAGAAAAATCCCGAATAGACGTGGTAAGCCCGGGCGGTGGACACATTGCCGACCTTGGCGATCAGCGCGGTTCCATACCGCAACGCGGGAGGGTAGACGTAGTCGAAACGGGTGCCGCAGTACCACAACGGCTGCCAACCGGTGTGGGGCAGGTGGTCGCCCAACATGCGCGCATCGGAGATGAAAGTGCTCTCAATCGATGCCCACTTGTCAGAGTATTCGGTCTTCAGCATGGGCCAGACCAAGCCGATGGCAATTGCAAAGACAGCCAGGGATTCAAGAATGCGGCGCTTCATGCCTTGGCGGTTTCCAATTCGCGGGCGCGTTTTGCGGATTGTTCCTGCGCTGTCCGCAACAACCACTCCAGTGTTGGCCTTGGCTTGATCCGCAGGAAAATCTGGTACGAAAACAAGCCCCGCGAGACGTTGATCAGTGCCCGGTTCACGTGGACCAGCATGCGGCTCAAGGCGTTGTCGCCAAGTCCCAACGGATAGGGCCCGGGAACCCCGGCGCGCTCGACGATGTCGAAGCCGGACTGCTCCATGATCCGTTCAAACGACTTGAAGGTGAACAAGCGCGTGTGCGTGCGGTCCAGAATACCCCGTTTGCCGTAGTTGAACTGGCCGAGGAACAACATGAACCGGGTGACGAAGAACCCGATGTTAGCCGTGCTGATGATGACCTCGGCACGGGGATTCGAGCCAATATCGTTGCGCAGACCCTCCAGGAACGCCTCCGGATTGGCCAAATGCTCAATCACGTCGAGCATCAGGAAGTGGTCGTAGCGCTCGTAGTCGATCGCGGGCAAACCAGTGTTCAGGTCGTGGAGGTGGAATTCACCAAGGGCAAGCTCCATGGTGGGGTCGGTGATGGGAAATGCGTCGATACCATCGACATGGCAATCCTTGAGACGGGCCAGATGGGCTCCCAGATATCCGCCGGCACAGCCGATATCGAGAATGCGGCTGCCGGGGCGGACCCGCTCGAAGGCCATCGTGTGGGGGCTCTGGTAGTCGAACTTGGGGGTGTATTGCGATTCCGGGGCGCAGTCGAACTTGGGATCGTGAAACAGGCCCAGGCTTTGCATCCGGGCTGTCAGCGCCGCCTTGACCACGTTCCGGGCGTACTTGACCCCGTTGACGTAGCAGATTTCGTCACCGTAGTAGGTGGGGATCGGAAGTTCCCGAATGCGGAGTTTGGCAATCAGGAACTGGATGATGATTTCCGTGTCGAAGTGGAAGTCGTTGGAATTGCGGTCGAAGGGTATGGCCCGGAGCGCCCGCGTCGAATAGATGCGGTAGCCAGAATGGAATTCACTGAGATTGGTCTTGAGGAGTTTGTTCTCCACCCAAGTCAGGATTCGGTTGCCGACGAACTTGTACATCGGCATTCCGCCCTTGAGCGCGTCCTGGGGACGGATCATGCGCGAGCCGAAAACCGCGTCGGCGGCACCTGCCCGGAGCGGCTCCAGAAGTTCCGGCAGGCACTCGGGCGCGTACTGGCCGTCGCCGTGGATCAGGGCGACAAAATCGTAGCCGTTCTCAATGGCATAGCGGTACCCGAGCTTCTGATTGCCGCCGTAGCCCTGGTTGACCGGGTTGAACAGCGCGGTGATGCGGAAAGGCGACTCCGAGTCGAGGCTGGCGCGGTGGCTGTGGGCGAAGGTCTCGTCGCCGGAAGCGTCATCAATGATCAGGACGTCGGTCTCATAGGTATCCAGCAGGCTCGCCGGAATGCGCGAAATCACCTTCGTGATCGTTTTTTCAGCATGGTAGGCCACGATGAAGACGAGAAGTTTGGGTTTTTGGCGACCTTGCGACGGCATGCGGTAATCGGGCTTTGTTCCGAGTGTACCAAGTTTTACCGGCGCGCCGGTTCCGGGCAGGCCCGTTCAAAGCAGTCTGCTTTCCTATAAGGAGGACCAAGAGCAGATGACTCCCCAGCAAAAAGCCGAATCACTCGGCATCCAATTTGAAAAACAGACCCCCGGATACCTGAACCTGTGCATCCGTTCGGGCAACCAACTGATCACTTCCGGCCACGTGAGCACCCTGAAAGGCAAGCTTGGCGCCGGATTGAGCACGGAGGAGGGCTACGGTGCCGCGCGCGATTGCGCCGCCAAAATCCTGAACTCCGTGTGGAACGCCCACGGTACGCTTGACGGACTCCGTGTGGTCAAACTGCTGGGCTGCGTCAATTCCGCGCCCGAGTTTATCGAACACCACCTGGTGATCAACGGTGCCTCCGACCTGCTGCACGAGATCTTCGGCAAGCCGGGCGATGGTTTCCACGCACGTTCGGCGCTGGGATTCGCGTCCTTGCCGACCGGTGTTGCGGTTGAGGTTGAAGCGGTGTTCGAAATCAAGTAAGATCGGTCGGTGGACAACGCGACCAACCGACGTCAATTTCTGGGAGCCGCCGCCGGTTTGGCTGCGGCCCCGGCCCTTGCTGGACAGGCACTTCCGGGACAGGCCGCGCGCAGGCCGAATGTCCTGCTGATCATTGCCGACGAATGGCGGGCCCAGGCCACCAAATACAACGGCGACACCAATGTCCGCACCCCGGTGCTGGACCGTCTGGCCGCCCAGAGCGCCAGTTTCGACACCGCGGTTTCCGGGTGTCCGGTGTGCTGCCCGTTCCGCGCAAGCTTGGTCACGGGCCAGTATCCGCTCACCAATGGCGTCTTCATCAACGACGTCGAGCTGAAACCTACGGCGGCCACCATGGGGGAACTTTTTTCCAAGGCAGGCTACAAGACCGGTTTCATTGGGAAGTGGCACATCTACGGCAGTCCGGACGGAAAATACGGACGCAGGTTGTCATACATCCCGCCGGAAAAACGGTTCGGCTTCGAGTATTGGAAGGCGTGCGAGTGCACGCACGAGTACAACAAGTCCCTGTACTACGAGGGCAACGACCAGACACCCAAATATTGGCCTGGCTACGACGCCTTTGCGCAGACCGATGACGCATGTGCGTTCATGGAGCGGCAGGCGAAAACTTCGGACCCGTTCTGCATGGTCCTGTCTCTCGGTCCCCCCCATTTCCCATTGCCCACCGCACCAGCGGAGTTCCGCGACATGTACAAGGACCGCGAAATCGCCCTGCGCGACAACGTTCCGGCCGACAAGCGCGTGGAATCGGCCCAAATGCACAGGGGCTACTACGCCCACATGGCGGCCCTCGATACATGCTTTGACCGGATTCTGAAGACTTTGGACAAAGCGGGTATCGCCGAGGACACGATTCTCGTCTTCACGTCCGACCACGGCGACATGATGCTGTCGCAAGGGCTGACCACGAAGCTCTACCCGTGGGACGAGTCGATCCGGGTGCCGTTCCTCGTGCGCTATCCGCGGAAAATGGGAACGAAGGCCCAGAACATCCGCACACCGCTGAATTCGCCGGATATTCTGCCGACGCTACTCGGACTGGCCGGTTTGCCGGTTCCGGGGCATATCGAAGGACAGAATCTTTCGGGCCTGATGACCGGACAACCAGATGCGCCCGGCGACACCGGAACCCTGCTCAATCTCGCGGTGCCGATCACCGAGGCCCGCCGCCATGGAATCGCAGAGTACCGGGGAATGAGGACCGCGCGGCACACATATGTCCGGTCGATCCAAGGACCATGGCTGCTCTACGACAACCAAGCGGACCCGTACCAGATGCACAACCTGATCGGCAGACCCGGGGTCAAGACGCTGCAGTCGCAGTTCGACCGCCAATTGGATGCGGAACTGAAACGCCGGAAGGATGATTTCCTGCCTGCCGCCCGGTATGTCGAGCGTGCCGGGCTGGGCCACTATAACGAAGTTAAGGTGCCAATCGGCCACCATCCAAGCCCGTGGGGGGATTGGGATTCCACACTCACCGCCCCGAAATAGGCTATTCCACGGGCGGAGTTCCGTAGGTGTGGAAGGATTCGATGGTTTTCAAACCCCAGGCCTGCCCCTTGGCGCGGTCGGCCTGGTTCCAGCGAACGGGCTTCCAATCCGGATCGAGGATGAGGTAACCGCCGGAGCCGATTTCAAACCGGTTCCCCCCAGGTTCGAAGAAATACAGGAAAAAAGTCTGGCCGATGTTGTGCTTGTGCGGACCGGTCTCAATCTGGATCCCGGCCTCGACAAGGATGTCGGCGGCACGCAGCACTTCCTCGCGGCTATCGAGGTAGTAGGTGACGTGGTGCAACCGCCCGTGCCCGCCCGCGTTGTCCCGGCTGAGCGCCAAGTCGTAGGACTTGTTCGTGGCGGCAAACCACGCACCCATTTCAGTGCCGTCGTCGAACACGATCTGCTCGGTGAGACGGAGACCGAGAAGCTCGTTGTAGAAGACCCTGTCCGCCGGAATGCTTCCCGAGAGCAGGTTGAGGTGGTCGAGGCGGCGCGGGCCTATCCCGTGGATTTCGCGGCGGCGCGGTTGGTTCTTGAATCCGGTGGCAAATTCCGGCGGTGCCGAATACTTCTCGGTCTCGAAGTACAGTTCGACGTAGTGGCCGTCCGGGGACTGTGTCCGCCAAGCGGGACCATGGCCGAAATCATCGCTCCGCCATTCGCCCGTATAGCCGTTGGACAGCAGGTTTTCAGCCAACAAGGCCAAAGTGGCCGCGTCGCGGGTCCGGAAGGCCAAGTGCCCCAAGCCAGGCTTGGCGGACTGCGTCAATTGCAGGGAGAAAAGCTGGTAGTCACCCCACGCGCGCAGGAACACGGAATCCCCGGCGCGACCGACCTCGGACAGACCCACCAAACCCGTGAAAAACGCGACACTGTCGTCCAAACGGGGGGTCAACAACTCGACATGGCCCAAATGGGCGACATCGGAAAAACGGGGGTGGAAATTCATGGGGCGCGTCCGTACACCATTTTAGACCCGGAACAAAAATGGCCGGTCGAGAATCCGACCGGCCGCGTCCACGAATCGTATCCCGTGCGCTACCCGAGGAAGCCAAGGTTCGACGTGCCGAAATTCCCCACGTTCGGGAAAATGGATGCCACGCTTCCCGCTCCGACGCCGAACCATTGCGCCAGAGTCGCCCCGTACTGGTCCACGGACGTCGTGGGAATCAGCGTCCCCCGATAATTGGCGTCCAGCAGGCTGCCGAGCGCCAATGTCGGGAATTGGCCGAAGAACTGGCCACCCTGAACACCGCCACCCACTACGAAATGGTGGCTACCCCAAGCGTGGTCGGTCCCGCCGTTGCTGTTGGGCGATAGCGTGCGGCCGAATTCGGAAGCGGTGAAGGTGGTGACCTGGTTTTCCACCCCCACCTCCTGCGTGGCCGCATAGAACGCACCCACGCACTGGCTCAGTTCCTGCAGCAGCTGGTCCTGGAGCGTGAGTTGGCTCCCATGGGTGTCAAAACCGCCGAGGCTACAGAAGAAGATCTGACGGGAGATTCCCAGCGCGCCTCGGGCCTTGATGATCTTCGCCACAGTCTGCAACTGTGCGCCTAGGGAACTGCCGGCCGGAAACGTGGTCGCCAGCGTCACGCCGGAAAGCGCCGAACTGAGCGCACTGGAGTAGCTGACGCCGCGCGAAGTGACCGAATTGGCCGATTGCACCAGTTGCAGTCCGTTGTCGAACTGGAGCAACTGCTGCATTCCAACCGCCCGGGCCTGGTTGCCCGCCTGCAGCAAGGACACGGAACCGGGGCTGACGGTGGCGGCGAACGTCTGCTGGCCGGTGAGGAAGAGGCTGGACCCGGTCAGCGAACTCATCGCCGGGAAGGTGGCACCGCTGTTCATCGGTTGCAGCAAGTCGTTCACTCGGCCGCCCCAGCCCGTGCTCCCGAGCCCGGTCGGATTGGCAGTCTGCCACTGGCTGGACTGATCCGAGTGCGAGAACAAGGCGTTCGGGATGATCGCCGTGTTGTTGGTGTTGTAGATGTTGCGGTCGATCGGCTTCACCAGCATGCCGAGGTTGGCGACCACGGCGGCTTTGCCCTGCTGGTAGAGGTTTCTTATCTCCACCAGCTTCGGGTGCAGGCCGTACACGTCGTTGCCGTTGTTGACCGGCAACAAGCTGGCTTGGGGCAGCGCCAGTGGACCGCGTCCTTTTGCATACAGGCTGTAGGGCTGCTGGGCGGTGGTGATCGGCACCACGGTGTTGTGGCCGTCGTTGCCGCCGCCCAGGTAGATGCACACCAGCGCCTGATAGTTGGCACCGGCGGCCATCGCATTCATTTCCCCGAACTTGCCCATGGCGCCGAGTGCGCCCGCCGCCGACACTGTGCGGATCGTCTCCCGCAGGAATTCACGTCTGGAACGAATCAACATGGTCTGTTTTCTCCTGTTTCTCTTCTTGTGTTTGTCGTTGTCAAGCGTCGGGCCCTAGTGCCAGACGTTGTAGAAGGCCGAACCGACGATCAGGGATACGCCGGTTTCGACTCGGGAGATGTTGCCAGCCGTATCGGCCGTGACAGCCGATACGAGGATCTGTTTCATTGCCGCCGGCATGGTGCCGTGGGTCAACGTGAAGTCGAGCGCATCCACCAAGGCCGCCGGGTTCGAGCCGAGCGGGACGTAGCCCGTCAGGTCGATCGTGGTGCCCGGCCCGTTTGTCTGGATCGGGTTGTTGTAGGCATTGAAGAGGCCCGTGATGAGATTGCTGCGTCCGATGGCGTTGCTGGGGGTGTGGATTTGGAACTCGGGCCCAAGCAGGGGCGAGGCGGGGGCATGGAAACCGGGCGAGTAGTAGTTGAAAACGCTCGCCGGGTTGTAGACGTCCTGCCCCA
>CAITMP010000199.1 GCA_903893525.1 uncultured Acidobacteriia bacterium
CCGGAACTGCCACCGGCACCGGACCCGAGCTGTGGCCGGCCGACGTGCACGTCATCGGCAAAGACATCCTCAAGTTCCACGCGGTGTACTGGCCCATTATGCTGAAGGCGCTTGGTGCGCCGCTGCCCAAGCAACTGCTGGCGCACGGCTGGTGGCAGAAGGACGGCGCCAAACTCAGTAAGAGCACGGGCAACGTCGTGGATCCCTTCGCGGTCATCGCCGAATGGGGCCTCGACGCCTTCCGCTACTATGTGGTGCGCGAACTGGCGATTGGTCCCGACGGTAACTGGACCGACGACGGTTTCCGTTCCCGATACAATGCCGAACTTGCGAATGGCCTCGGCAACTTGGTGAACCGAGCGTTGAACATGCTCACCAAGTACCGCGGGGGCGTGGTGCCCACGCGCTCCGACAAGGTGTTCCTAACCCGGACCACCAGCACGGCGGATCAAGTGAAGGCACAACTTCTTGCGTTCGACCTGCAGGGAGCGCTGCAAGAGATCTGGCAACTCGTCACCCTGGCAAACCAATACGTGGAACAGACCCGCCCGTTCTCTCTCGCCAAGGATCCCACCAAGGCGCTGGAACTCGACGATGTGCTCTACGATCTGATCGAAGTCTGCCGCGTCCTGGCGGTGCTCATTTGGCCGTTTATTCCGGGAACCGCGGAGAAAATCTACGCGCAACTTCAAGCGTCTGGTTCTCCGTCGAACTGGAACAATGTCGCGTGGGGTGGACTCACTGCCGGACATCAGATCGGAGCCCCTGCACCCCTCTTCCCGCGCAAAGATCTGGCTCCGGCGAAATAATCCCAATTCAACCGACTTAACGTCGCGGGAGTTGAGACTGCAATTCCCTAACGAAGGCGTCGGCCGGATCCGGCGAGAGGACCATCGTCCGCCCTGCAACCCGCAGAACCACCGTGTTCTGAAGATCGGTTACCCAAGCCCGATAGGAGCCGAGCTGCCGGTTCCAATACCAGCCGGTGAAGGAATAGAGGCCCCCGTTGCCAAAGGTGCGCAGGCTACCGCTCATCGCCTTGGGCACAGATTCCACCGATTCAAGTCCGGACAACGGAATCCGGGTGGTCCACAAGAGACGCCGAATCAGCAAGGTCGAGCCGTCCAAAGCGTAGCCGCGAATGCAAAAAAGCGCCGCCACACTAAACCCGACCGGCGGCAGCAGCCCGAGCCATCGCATGGAACCGGTGAGATTCACGACAAGACTCACCGCGCCGCCGAGTGCAAGCACCGACACCAAGACCGAGGTCCACCGAAGCGGCCGGCCCCAGACAGCACGAAAAGATCTGTGTCCATCCGTGTTCATTGTGGTAGCTCCAACTCTGCAGTTTTCGAATTCGGAATCAATGCAGTATCGGCGCCGGATTCGGAAGCCGCGTGAGCTCCGCTTCCAGGTCGAGAAACCAATCCAATCGGCGGTCGGTTTCGTCCAGATCAAGGTGCCGGGCCATGATCAGATAGGTGGCGTAGTGATTCCCCTCGGACTCCACCAAGCTGCGGTAAAACGTCGCAAGTTCGGGATCCTGATCGCGCAGGGCTTCTCCCAGCACCTGGAACTTCTCACAACTTCGCCCCTCAATCAGCGCGCAACAGATGAGGTGATCGATGACCTGTCCCTGGATGCCAGGCCGGATGGCGCGCATCAGTCCCTTGATCCAATTGCTCGGCTGCGGCTCGGTGAATGCAATGCCGCGCCGTCGAAGCAACTGGAGTACCAGCTCGAAGTGCTGCAGTTCTTCGATGGCAATGGCGTTGAGTTCATGCACCCGGTCGAACAGCTGGCGGAATTTCTCAAGGTTCAGCGCAGTGGTCGCCGCTTTGCGTTCCAAGTGGGCATGATCCACCAGCACAGCAGGGAGATTCACTGTTACTTTCGGCAGCCAGTCGGTTGGTATTTTTTCGCGGAATAGGAGCACCGGGAGGAAGCGTACGGTGGAGCGTCCCAGGAGGAAAGTCGGTAGGCGGCAGGGGCGCGTGGAAGTTGAAGTGTTAAAACGCTGAAGGGTTGAAGAGGCCCCAGGGTTGCCACCCCCAGATGAACGCAAATCTCGAAAGACCTTCGACCTTCGACTCATCTTTCAGCCCCAGCGGAGGGTGTTACGAAATGGGTCTAGAAGGATGGGGAAAAGA
>CAITMP010000200.1 GCA_903893525.1 uncultured Acidobacteriia bacterium
ACCGCCGTGAAAGGGCGATGTCCTAGGCCTCTAGACGATGGGGACGGGAGAGGCGGGCGAAACTTTAGGTTAACACGCACCCTCGCGCGGAGCCGTAACCATCCAGTGACATGGCACCGGGTTCATTCCGCTTACCCATTTTCACCCTCCGCAGACTGGGGCCCGGTAAAATAAAGACTCCATGTCAGGAACAGACGAGTTTTACCGCATCCAGAAGCTGCCCCCCTATGTTTTTGCCGTCATCAACGAGATGAAGGCAAAGGCACGCGCAGCACAAATGGACGTGGTCGACCTCGGAATGGGCAATCCCGACGGGGCGACCCCTCAGATCGTCGTCGACAAATTGATCGAGGCGTCCCGCAACCCGCGGAACCACCGCTACTCGCTGTCAAGGGGTATCCCCCATCTGCGCGAGGAGATCGTGAAGCGCTACAAGCGCCGCCACAACGTCGACCTCGACCCCGAAAAAGAAGCCATTGTAACCATGGGGGCCAAGGATGCATTGGCCCACCTCCTGTTTGCGACCGTAGGCCCCGGCGATGTCGTAGCGGCCCCGAATCCGGCGTACCCGATCCACCAGTACGGCGTCATCATGTCCGAGGGCTACCCCCACATGCTGCCGATGCCCAACGCCGAGACTTTCCTCGAACGGCTGAAGGATCTCTTCCGGGAATCCCCCAAGCCGCCGAAGATGCTGCTGATCTCGTTCCCGCACAATCCGACCACCACGTGCGTCGACTTGGCGTTCATGACCGAGATCGTCGAGCTGTGCCGCAAGCACGGCACCCTGATCGTCCACGATTTCGCCTACGCCGACTTCGGATTCGACGGCTACATGCCGCCCAGCATCCTCGAAGTGCCGGGTGCCAAGGAGATCGCCGTCGAGATCTTCTCGATGTCGAAGAGTTACGACATGCCCGGCTGGCGTGTCGGCTTCTGCTTGGGCAACCCGAAGATGATCGCGGCTTTGGCGCGCATCAAGAGCTATCTAGATTACGGGATGTTCCAGCCGATCCAGATCGCGTCCATAGTTGCGCTGCGCGAGTGCGACGAGGATACCGTTCGCATATGCGAAACGTACAAGAAGCGGCGGGACGTGCTGGTGGATGGATTGGAAAAGGCCGGATGGCCGGTCGAGCCCCCCAAGGGCTCTATGTTCCTATGGGCCCCGATTCCGGAGAAGTTCCAAGCCCTCGGCTCCCTCGAATTCGCCAAGCTGGTGATGGAGAAGGCGCTGGTGGCCGTTTCACCCGGCATCGGCTTCGGGCCGATGGGTGAAGGCCATGTCCGTTTCGCGCTGGTTGAAAACGAACACCGCATCCGCCAAGCTACACGGTCCATCGGCCACTTCCTTCGCAGCTAGGTCGCGGGTTCCTTGTGCGGCCGGCGGCTCCTGGCTACGGGAGCCGCCGGGCCGGGCCGACGGTGCCGCTTTTGTTTGTAGTTCCTGCTGGACCGGGACCTTCTGAAAAACGCGCACCCGACGTGTTCCAAACCGGAATTTCCTCGGCCGCAAAGACCAGTTGCCTGTCCAGCACCATCTCCAAAGTGCTGCCCTTGGCCAGAACCGCATCCGGTCCGCGTGTCAACAGCACAGTGGCGAGTCCCGCGGCGGCGCCTGCCGCTGCGCCAATTCCAGCCCCCGCACCCGCGTGGCCGGCTGCGGATCCTGCGATTGCCCCGATGGAAGCTCCGGCCATTCCGCCCTCGGCGACCACCTTGGCATCCCC
>CAITMP010000201.1 GCA_903893525.1 uncultured Acidobacteriia bacterium
GCCCTGCGGCTGGCGGCGCAAAACCGCCCGGACGGGTTCCGTGTCTATACGGACGCTCCCCGGCTTTTCCTGCGTCCGGCACGCCTCCGCCTGCTGCGGCGCGAAAAACAGCGCCAATCAATCCGCTGGGAGCAGTTCGAGGGCCTCTGGGCCGGCAACGCGCCCTTCCCGGAGCCGGGTTGGACCGCCGCGCTCCACTACCAGATCAGCGAGGAGGCCGGTTCCGGCCGCAAGGCCATCACTTGGGCTCTCGAAAACTCTTCCACCGACCTGCGCCAATTGTCGCTGATCGCCGATTGGTGCGCCCCCCTGCTTTCGGCCCCGGAAAAGGCCCGGCTCCATGCCAAACTCCAACGCGGCGTCGCCGGACCATCGCCGAAAACCCTTGCCGCCGCCCGGGACCGCGTCATGGCCGCCGTCGTTCTCTCCGAAGCCCAGCCCGAACTGACCGAGAAGGTCCTCGCCGATGTTTTCGACGGCTTCTGGCTCGGCAACTTCATCGCCAATCTCAAAGCCGCCAAGACACGCCTGCCAAACGCCGACGCGGCCCCCCTGATGGAGCTTCTCCACGTCTTCCGGGACAGCGTAAATTTCGACCTCCGCGATACCTTCCCCAAGTGGTTCAAGGAATACCCACTGATCCACCTGATGGCCCACTACCCGCCGCCCTTCCCCGCGTCCGAAAACGAATACCGCATCCCAGCCGATTCGCTCATCGACAAGCGCGGCCCCGACCTCGACAAGGCCGTCATGTCCCGCACCGCCGAACTGTCGATGGTCGCCTACGACACCAATTCAGCCGAAACCCAGCTGCTCCAGGGTTTCCTGATGAACGACCGGTTCCTGATGCGCGGCACCGCCGGACTCCCCTACGAACTGATGTGGGCCAATCCCTACCAGCCCGGCCTTAGCTACTACCACGTACCTTTGGCGCAACACGACCCCATAGGCGGCCAACTCTTCGTGCGCTCCACTTGGGAGGATGACGCCACATGGATCGGCTTCTTCGAAGGCCAGCTCCAGCTCTTTTCCGAGGGCAGTGTTACCCGCTTGGACCCGAAGATTTCGCGCGAGCCCCTCGACATCGAGGAGGCAACGGTTTTCTTCGCCCGCAACGCCGACAAATTCACCGTCCCCGCCCGCAAGGCCGAGGAGGCAACCGACGACGTCTTCCTTGTCGGCCTGCAGCCGAACAAGGCCTACCATGTCGAAGTGGACGGCGAGGAGATGGTGGAGGAGATGGCCGACCCCGGGGGCATCATCTTCCTGCCCGGCCTGCCCACCAGTGCTGTCGTTCGTCTGACCCCCGCACCGGTTTTCTCGGCGTGACGCGCTAATCTGGCTGTATGGGTTTCCTGACGCCCGTCAATGTGGCGAGCAGTTTGTTTTTTGAAACTCCGACGGAGATCTTCGCCCGCGTCCACCGCGAGCTGCGCCCGAGGACCACGGTTCCGCCGATCCAGATCGAATACAAGGAGTTCGCCAACGCCGATAGCCGGATCAAGCTGGAGGGCGGTCTGCTGGACGTGAAGATCACGGACCTGCTTTCCGGCGCGCCTTCCCCAGTCACCGAATCACTGGCGCAGATACTACTGTCGAAGCTCTACCGGAAGCCGATCGGCAAACAGTATGAGCACCGCTACCGGCTATACCTGAATCGCAAGGAGATGCGGAAGCGGATCAGCCACGTCCGTCAGACCCGCGGTCGGAAAGTCCACTTGGGCAGCCAAGGCGCGGTGTACAACTTGGAAACTGTGTTCGAGGATTTGAACGCGAAGCACTTCGGGGGGATGATGGCCCGTCCGTCGCTGGGCTGGAGCCACGTGCGGTCGCGGACACGGCTGGGGCACTTCGATCCCTCCCACCAGATGATCGTGATCAGCCGCATCTTCGATGACCCGAAGGCCCCGAAACTGGCTCTGGAGTACGTGATGTTCCACGAAATGCTCCACCTGCACTATCCGGTGGACCATTCCGGCACCCGAAGGTGCGTCCATACGCCGGAATTCAAGGCGCATGAAAAGCAGTTTCCTGAATTCACCGAGGCGAAGGCCTTGCTGAAGAAGATGTGGTAACGTGGGGATATTCCTTCCGCAGTTGTTCCCCCTTGTGCGCCCGTAGCTCAGTTGGATAGAGCGGCTGGCTTCGAACCAGTAGGCCGGGAGTTCGAATCTCTCCGGGCGCACCAATCGAATCCATTACCGGAACTACACTGGGCACCTCCAGCGCTGGCCACAAGTACATTCTGAGCAGTCTGGGGAGCATGATTACCACGAGGAACAAGATAAAGCCCGGGTGGACCCTTTCAAGAGGGAACTGTGCCAACCCGTCGTCTTGGATCAATAGGTATGCGGGCAAGGCAATCGTCGTTGCAATGATCATGCCTTCCTACATGCACCTGGACAGCCAATCGCAGCACTACTTGTGATCGGCCGCCCGCAGGTAGGCTTTGATCAACTTGGGAGTAATCAGGGTCGCGGCGACCAAGGCGTATCCCCAAGGGGCCGATTCGGCCGGGAACTGGGAAGACCCGAAGTCTGCGATCAGGAGGAAAGCGGCGTGGCAGGCGGAGGAGGCGATCATCATGCCCTCGGGATTGCAGCTGATGTGCCAAATCTCCAAATGATTCGGCTGTCAATGGAATCAATGGTTTAGGGTTGGTGCGCATCTGCTTCGCGCGAGTGGTGTTCCAAAATGCAATGTTCCGGCGCCGTCTATGTTGGACCGAAACCGACACAATGCGATCTCGGTCCTAACCACTCTGTAGGGTTGCGACTGTGCTTCCTCGACCGTTGTGCCCCCCACTACATCCCCATATTCTCCAAAGTATCCACCCCACAAATCCGCGTAATCTCGGCCCGGAACTCCTTGTCCGGACGCACCTTCGCCGGTACATCCAGAATCACGGTAAAATCGCGCTTCTGCTCCAACCGCAGCCGCACCTGCGTCTCCCCCGGCTTCCGGTCGAATAGCCTCTTCAATTCTGACACCCGGTCGATCCCGTTTGGCGTGGCCAGAATCGGCACCTTGATCCCAATCAGCGACGGCATAGGTACCCGGACCACATCCAGCGGCACAATCTCCTTGACCGAAACCTTCGTCGGATTCCCATCCTCCGGCAACGCCGTGCCCCGGATCAGCGCCGCTACATCCTCCTGCAGCATCGACTGCAAATTCTCATACGAAGTCGTGAAAACCATCCCCTCGATGGTCCCCATCCGGTCCTCGATCGTCATCGACGCCCAGGGTTTCCCGTCCTTGTTCCGCCGCCTCTGGATTGCCGTCAGCATGCCGCACAGCGTCACCTCGGCACCCTTTTCCAGACCTTCCATCGTCGCCGAATCCTGCTTCGCCAGTTCCGAAATCTTCTCCTGGTAGGCGTCCAAAGGATGCCCGGTCACATAGAACCCCAGCATTTCCTTTTCCCCGTTCAAACTCTCCCGCAGCGTCCACGGATTGGCCTTCGGCAGCACCGACTCCCGTGTTTCCGCCGTCATGATCGCCCCGAACAACCCCTCCTGGCCGCTCGCCCGATCCTTCGCCGCCCGGTTCCCCGCCTCCATCGCGCCGTCCAGACCCATCAGCAGCTGCGCGCGCGTGCCCTTCAGCCCATCCATCGCGCCCGCCTTCACCAGGCTTTCCAGCACGCGCCGGTTCACCTGGCTCAGGTCCACCTCCTCGCACAGCTGGTACAACGACCGGAAACTGCCCACCGCCGTCCGGGCCTTGATAATCGCGTGCACGGCGTTCTCGCCCACGTTCTTCACCGCGCCCAGCCCGAACCGGACCGCATCCCCCTGCTCGTCCCGCACGGGCGTAAACGTCAATTCGCTCGCGTTCACGTCCGGCGGCAGCACCCGGATATTCATTTCGCGGCATTCGTTGATGTACTTCACGACCTTCGCCGTGTTCCCGGTTTCCGAAGTGAGCAGCGCCGCCATGAAATCCACCGGA
>CAITMP010000202.1 GCA_903893525.1 uncultured Acidobacteriia bacterium
AATCAAGGGTTCCGTTGACATATGCAAGCCAGAATCTGATACACCTACTTCTGAACAGAAACGAACTTGCCCCCCAACTTCAAGTGGGGTCCGTCTGCCCGACATCCTCAAAAAGCTCTGGGTCGAATCGATCACGATGAGGTCGAACCGGCCCGAGGCCCGCAACGGCGCCAACGCGACGCGGAGACGGTTCAGATAGTCGTCGGCGCGCGCCAGCTCCACTTCCGCACCGCACAGGTCGAACTCGCTCGGGAGCACGGAGAGATTCGCAAAAGCGGTCTCCTTCACACGTTCCTCCAGCGTGCCCTCGCCCATCAGCGGACGGTACACGCTGCCGCCCTCGGTCTTCTCCAGGCCGACGCCGCTCGTGGCGTTGGCCTGGGCGTCGAGATCCACGAGCAGCACCCGCCTGCCCATGGCGGCGAGGCAGGCGGACAGGTTGACCGACGTGGTGGTCTTGCCGACGCCACCCTTCTGGTTGGCGATGGCGAGGACGCATGTAGACATGCGGCGAAAGTCCGAAGTCCGCCGGCCGAAGTCCAAGGGGAATTTCGCGCCGAGGGTCTTCGTGCGGCGGCCGGGACCGGACCCGGTCGGACGGCCGGCGGCCGGTGATGCCGTGTGGGTGATCGGCCGCGGTCCCGGCCGGTCTCTTTTCGTGGCTCCGCGGTTGAACGCCGGCGGTCCTTCGCCTATCACAAGACCGCTCCATGAGCGAAGTCCTCGTCATCGGCCACCGCAACCCGGACACCGACGCCATCTGCTCGGCCATCGGCTACGCGGAGTTCAAGCGCCGGACCGGGATGCGCGACGTCGTCGCCGCGCGCTGCGGCGACACCAACGAGCGGATCGACTTCGTCCTGCGCAAGAAGCAGCGGCTCCTCACCCGATCCCTTGCCCGCGTCGCATCACCGTCGGGCGGGGGGATGGACACGGTCCGTCAGAACCCGTGCGACCGGCCGACGGCGACGTCCCGGGGCCGGCGACAGGGTCAGCGGACCCGATAAGCAGTCGCCATGCTCGACGCGCCCACCACCAACACCGGATTGGTCGATGCTGCCCGCGATCCCACCGACGACGCGTCGTGGCAGAAGCTGTATGCGACCTACCGCGCCCCGATCTTGCGGCACTGTGAGCACAGCGGGCTGACCCCGTCGGAAAGCGAGGAGGTCGTCCAAGAGGTGTTGGCCAAGCTCGCCCGACGCCTGAGCAAAGCGGCCTTCCCTTGGAGCTCCGCCACGTTGCGCGGCTGGCTGAGCCAGATCACCAACCACTTGATCTTCGACGTCCACCGGCTCAACCGCCGCCACGCCTTCTCACCGGACGGCCTCCCCATCATCCAGCAGTGGCTTCCGCCCACCTTGGCCCCGGACGGGGACACCAAGGCCCGAGAACAGTTGGAGGCCCATCTCTGGTCCGTCTGCCTTGCGCGCGTCTCTCACGCCGTCCGTCCGCGGCAGTGGCAGATCTTCGAATGCTACGTATTGCAGGGCAATCCGGCGGCCGAGGTGGCCCGACGCTTCAACACGAGCGGTCTCAATGTCCGCCTCATCCGCCACCGCATGATCGCCCGCATCCGCAAAGAATGGGCGGTCCTGCCCGCCAGTCCGTTGCCCGAGCCTGCCGGATGAACGCCATCGTGCCCGGGATCCCCGCCGGTTACCGGGTGGTGCGGCCGCTTTCCGAGCGCGCCGGGTCATGGGTCCAGCTCGCCATCAACCCTGCGGGTGGGTGGTGTGCCCTGAAGCTCCAGCAGGTGGCGCATCTGGAATCATTGGATGAACTGGCCGCGACCCGCGGCCAGTTGCAGCGCCTGTCCTCGGGCGAAGGGCTGATGCCGCTGCTCGCTTGGGGCGTGGAGGCGGAGGCCCGCGTGCTGTGGGAAGAGCTCCCCCTCGCCGACAACCTGCTCGCAGAAGGCCGGTTCGTGCCCGAACAGAGCGACACCTACACGCCGCTGAGCTTGGTCGCTTGGCTCTCGGAGCACGGTCCCGCCTCCACGGCGCAGGTCATCGAGTGGGGCTCGCGGCTCGCGGAGGCCGTGGCTCGCCTGCACGAAGCCGGGCTGTTCCACCGCGACGTGAAGCCCGCCAACATCCTCTTCCTCCGCGGCCTCCCGGTCCTTGCGGACTACGGCTCGGTCGGCTGCGCCGGTTCGTCGATCGAGTTCCCCGGCACCGAAGGCTACGTGCCGCCGGACGGCCTCGGTTCGCCCGCGCTGGATGTCTTCGCCCTCGGCCGCACGCTCTACGAGCTGTGGACCGGGCGGAACCGCTTCCATTTCCCCTCGCTGCCGCCCGCCGTGACCCGCCGGGCCGATTGGGACACCCACGGCTGGCAGCTCAACGAGATTCTGCTGCACGCGGCGGACGGCCGCCCCTCCCACCGTTATGGCACCGCCCGCCAACTCCACGCTGCGCTGTTAGGAACGACCCAAGGCCGGCGACGGATCTCCCGGCGCGCTTTTCTGGGGGCGGCCGGCGCCGGCGCCGGCTTGGTCGGTGCTGCCTACATATGGCGCAACCGCCCGTCCCATCGGGCCGTGTGGCGGCGACTTTCGCCGGGCGGCTTCGGCTATGAGGATTGGGCTGGGCATGAACTGTCCTGCGACTGGGCCCAGCGGAAGGTCCATTCCCTCAAGTTCAGCCCCCGTGTCGGCTTGAGCTGGCAAAGTCACGACCTGCGGACCTGGAGCCATGAAGCGCGCAACTGGCCGCAAGGGCAGCAAATCCATCAGCATTTCAAGCATCCGGATACGGACGATCTTTGGGGCGTTGCCGATCGGTCGGGTCAGATTGTCCGGGTCGTATCGGATGGGAGCCAAATCAACCCGTTGTCCGTCACGCCGGTCGATGATATCCGTTTCACTGGCCCGCTCTATTGGAGCCCTCTCTCGCGTCGGCTTGGTAAATTCAACAGCTACGGTGATTTTGGCGTCGAGCTCACCCAACGGGAGTTCAACCCGGACAACCACGCTTGGCAGTCGGTCGCCGCCGTCGGTCCGCAACCGTGGCCCCGTCTCAAAGGGCTGCTGTTTCCCGGACGGGAGCGGAAGACGTGGTTTCTCTTCGGTGGCTTGGGCAACTCCAGCGGTCGGCAGGGCGATAAGGTGAAGGGCCTGTCTGGCTACGATGGACATTTCTACACGCTGGACGATCTCTGGGAACTGGACCTCGCCACCAACCGTTGGCGCTCGCAGTTGCCGGTGCAACGCTGGCGACCGGTCAACCTCAAGTCGGCCATCTACCACGCCGGGCTCGACGCGGTGCTGTTCCTCACCGGCAGCGAACCGGGCAGTTCCCAGACCGCCGGCCTACACCTATGGGCCGGGGAACCGGGCGTGCCTCCGAAGCTTCTGCCTTCGAGCGGCGACTCCATCCAGTTGTTCCGGTGCTGGACCCTGTTGGTGGAACCCGACACCCAAGACTTGATTGTCTTCGGCGATGAAGGCGTGTTCGCCGTGAGCATCCGCCCCGCGTGACTCCCATCGGTAGGGCGTGCGCTGCTGCGCCGCCCCGATCTCGGCCGGGACGAGCGCAGCGACGTTCCGGCCCGTCCGGTTGGCCGCGTCGCTTCGCCGGCGGCCAACGATTCCACGGCCAAGCGGCAGCTTGGCCCTACCCACAGTTAGGGCGTGCGCTGCTGCGCCGCCCCGATCTCGGCCGGGACGAGCGCAGTGACGTTCCGGCCCGTCCGGTTGGCCGCGCCGCTTCGCTGGCGGCAAACGATTCCACGGCCAAGCGGCAGCTTGGCCCTACCCCTCCGGCCACCAACGCGTTTATTTTTGCCCGTTACACTTTGGGACAAACTATTGGTGATTATTTGGTTCGTCGGAGTGGGGCGTCCTACGCTTTTGTAAAAAATTATGAAAAACATAGGCACCTCCCTCGTCGCCCTCGCGCCGCTGGCCGGGCTGCTGTTCAGCAGCGCAGACGCCCGAGCCCAAACCCCTCCCTTCCTCAACCAAGGGCTGGTCGCCTATTACCCGTTCAATGGTGATGCGAGCGAGGCGCTGACAGGTCGCCCCAGCGTCGTCTATAGTGCCACCCTCACTACGGATCGGTTTGGAAACGCCAATTCGGCCTATTCCTTCCCTGGTGGAGGGTCAATCGCGTACATCAACCTTGGCCCCGACCTTCTTAAGGACGGCGCATCGGACCAGACCATCACATGGTGGGAGCGCATCCCTTTCGACGGAGGTGGCGTGTTTCTGTCGGGTTACGTACCGAATGATTACTGGTTTCTTCAGGCTAACGTCCGTGCCGATGGGCCATTCTATCGGATGGGTTTTGAGGCCTTCCTTAAACTGTCCGGTGCAACTGACTGGGTCCCAACCTCTCCGGAGTGGACTCACGGGGCTGTGGTTTTCCACGGTGCCAACTCAACCGAGTTCTTCCGGGATGGCGTCCTTATCGCCTCCGCCCCAGGTATCCCTAGGAATCCCGGCCAGCTCTTCCTGGGTGCTAGGGTCTACAGTTTCCCCGATTCGAATGGTGGCGCGGCCGGCGGCGTCTTCGCTAATTCGTTCTCGGGTGAACTCGACGACATCCGTGTTTTTGACCATGCACTCTCAGCGACGGAGATGGAGCAGGTTTTCAGTGACGGAGGACCATTCCTGAGTCAGACGATTGGGTTCGCTCCGATTCCCGATTTCCCATTCTCAACGAACACTGTGACCTTGTCGGCTACTTCGTCGTCGGGGCTAGCCGTCCCGTTCCATGTCGTCAGCGGACCGGGAACCCTCACTGGGAACCAACTCACCGTAACGAATATCGGTTCCATCACCGTCTCCGCTGAGCAAGCCGGCACCGCCAAGTTTCTGCCGGCGGCGGCAGTCCTCCGTTCCTTCACAGTGAAACCAGGTGCCCAGGCCATCGATTTTCCCGCCCTGAACGACGTCTTCTATTCGGCGAAGACGGTCACCCTCTCTGCGTCTGCCAGCTCGGGTTTGCCCGTGTCGTTCGCCTTGGTCTCGGGCCCCGCCACGATCGAAGGCAATGTCCTGACCTTTACGGGGATTGGAACCGTCTCCATCACCGCATCCTCGGCCGGCAATACAACCTTCCTCGAAGCCACCCCAGTCACCCGGTCATTTTCCGTTTCCAAGGCGTCGCAGAACATCAGCTTCGACGGCCCGTCAGATCAGGGCTACTCCCCGGACCCAATCTTGCTAACCGCTTCCGCCAGCTCTGGCTTACCGGTTCGGTTCACTGTTTTGAGTAGCCCCGCCGTCTTGGACGGGAACTCCCTGAGCCTGCGCGGTGCCGGGAAAATCTGGCTCGAAGCTTGGCAGGACGGCAATGAGAACTACGCCGAGGCTTCACCCCAGATCCGCTCTTTCACGGTGACGTTACCTCCGGTCGGACCCAACGCTTTCTATCCCTTCAACGGCAATGCAAATGAGGCGCTGACAGGTCGCCCCAGCGTCGTGGTCGGGGCCACCCTCACTACGGACCGATTTGGAAACCCCAATTCGGCGTATCGGTTTTCCACGAATAGACTCACTTACATCAACCTTGGTCCTGGCCTTCTTCAGGACGGAACATCAGACCAGACCATCACATGGTGGCAGGCACGAGGCAAGCGAGTAAAAGGTGCGCCACTGAGTGGGTATGGGGCAAAAGGTTCGTGGCACCTGAGCTATGAGACATTCGACACAGAAACAGGCTTTTACCGCATCAACATTTCAGACGCGAACTTTAGTCCGTTGCTCCCCACCGACAGCGAATGGGAACAATTCGCCTTAGTCCTTCGGGGCTCGTCCACCGGCGAGATCTACAGGAACGGAGCCCGGCTTCCGATCGACACGACGACCGGCTCCCCATGGCGTCAGGCCGGCGACCTATATTTGGGTGTCGCTGTCCATTCGTTTCCCGATCCGAATGGGGGTGCGGACGGCGGACTCTTCCTCGCCCCGTTTGAAGGAGATCTGGACGATATCCGAATCTTCGACAAAGCACTCACTGCATCGGAGATTCGGGACCTGTACCTTCAAGAGACGCCGATCCAACCTCCCGTTCCACCGCCACTTGATCCCGCGTTTCCCGTCGGGTTGACCAATGGTCTGGTCGCTTGGTATCCGCTGAATGGTGATGCTTGGGATGCCTCTGGTTCTGGAAACCATGGTGTTGTCATAAGAGCTCTCGCCACCGCGGATCGGTTCGGCAGGGACGCCAAGGCGCTTCGTTTTCCGCCGGGATCGCAAGCGGTCGTCATGATCCCCGGACAGTTCATCCCGAACAATCCGATGACGGTTTCATTATGGGTGCGGCTTGAGAATCCAAGCCTCCCCCCTGGACAAGGATTTTCTGGATACCCGGTCTTTAGCGGCCAGGGCCATGGTTTCAACGATTGGGATTTCCACCTGAATCTTCAGGGCAATGGGAAGGACATATCACCGGTTTTGGAGGTCATGAATTCCTCTGGCATCTTTGGTGAATACGCCACTTGGAACCTCTTCAGCGACGACAACGGGATCGGAGATGCTTTGAACTGGCACCACATCGCCATCGCCGTAGAAAACAGTACCACTGCAACCCTCTATCTCGACGGGGCGAAGGTCACCTGGGGTCCCGCCGAGAATGGGTTCCAGAGGTCCCCATCCGAACTTTTTTATATTGGGTGGGCTCCCCGCAGCCAAGGGTTTGGAGGCTCCCTGGACGATGTCCGGATCTACAACCGTGCCCTTTCGGAGATAGAAATCCTCCAACTCAACAAGTTCGATACATCCCTGCGATGAACCCCACATCACAGTCTCCAAAACCTTACTTTCCCGAGCCCCCCCCCTCTGAATCGTGAAGAACCTTCTTTTTCTCTTCCTGATCTCTGTCCGCCTGCTCGCCCAAACGGAGTCACGCCTGGAAATCCTGATTCCTGGCGGCACCTTCGACTTGGGCGATTTCCAAGACGCCTCTCCGGATGCCCGCCCCATCATTGGGGTCCAGGTGGCCTCCTTCTGGATGGAGCGCGACCCCGTGACTTACGACCTCTGGACTGGGGTGTACTCTTGGGCAGTCACCAATGGGTATGCCTTCTCCAACCCCGGTAAGGGCAAAGGCCCGCAACATCCCGTGCATTCGATACCTTGGAAAGACGCCGTGCGTTGGTGTAACGCCCGGTCCGAACGTGAGGGGCGCACTCCGGTCTACTACGTCGATCCAGGATTCGCTCAGGTCTTCAAGTCGGGCGACTTCGAGATACGCGCCAACTGGACGGCAAACGGTTATCGACTCCCCACTGAAGCTGAATGGGAGAAGGCCGCCCGAGGGGCTCTGAACCGCAAGCGATTCCCACGAGGTGATTCTCTGGGGATTTCGGACGCCAACTTCTACGCCGGAGCCACAGGCACAAATGTTCCTGTCTACATGGGTGGTCTCACCGGTTACGACGCTCTCTATGCCAAAGACGGCATGCCCTACACCAGTCCTGTGGATGCCTTCCCCCCGAATGGCCTCGGCCTGCGGGGCATGGCGGGCAACGTCTTCCAGTGGTGCTGGGACTGGTACTCACCCACGTACAGCGCGGCTGACAACCCTCGAGGTTCCGATTCCGGCAGCCGCAAGGTCATGCGAGGCGGGAGCTGGTTTGGGCAGTCTTACTACGCAAGGACAGGCTACAGAAACTCCATGAATCCGCGCTTCGCGGTGAACACCTGCGGCTTCCGTTGCGCCATATCCGCTGCGGCTCCCAACATACCGAGAGTCGGCGTAGTCCTCACCAATGGGCAAATTCATCTATCCTTCGACGCTCAACTCGGAGCCCGATACTCGATCCAGCAGGCACCGACAGCCGTAGGTCCGTGGACCGATACGGCTATGCTAGACGGTCGCGATGGCTCACTTTCATGGAATGATGTCCTTATTCGAGAGTCCTCCCGATTCTACCGCGTCCTAGCCCAGTGATCGATTCCGTTTTGGTCTGACTTAACCTCGCCGAACTAGGCTGGGTGGGAAGGAAAGTGCTTCGGCCGCCAGCCTTGCTGCCGCCAGGTCGCCCCCGCCGACAAGGCCAAGAATCAGCCTGAATTACTGGAAGCTGGTGGCATCTGCCAGCAAACCCAAGGCCACCGACGCCAGACTTCACCGGCACAGCAGCAGGGTGGGTTGCCGCCGCACGCCGGCTAGGTGGGAGGCCAGCCTGAGGGAACGCCCCCAACCCTCGTAGCCACAGGCCTCCACGCGTGGCCGGTTCAGTTCGTGCCCCAAGATGGCGAGGTGCGCCGGCAAGTCCACACGGGCGCCACCAGCGTTCAGCCATGCCCGCCGCCACCCTGTCGGTGAGCGTCGAGGCGAAGTTGCCCGAGGTATACACCCTCGACGAATGCCGCCGGATCCTCGAAGTGGTTCAGCAGCCCGCCCACCGGCCGATGATCGCCTTTGTCGCGTTGGGCCTCTTCGCTGGTCTGCGTCCCACCGAGTCGGAGCGTCTGGATTGGAGCAACATCCAC
>CAITMP010000203.1 GCA_903893525.1 uncultured Acidobacteriia bacterium
GGGATTCCGGTGATCGACCCGGAATTGGAGTCTGCGAACGGGTGAATGGGCTTGGCTGGCAATGTGCGTCGGAAAAAGGATCAAATGACCGACTCGCCGATCATTTTCAAGCAGGACGCACACAAAGCAACCTGCTGTTGGAGCGGTATTCGCGGATCGAATCCGGCTCGCCCGAGTCGAAGTCGAGGCCCATGCCAGCCTCCGAACTCCACAGCCACGACGCCGATAGCTTCACGCCCCATGCGTTGTGCGCCGCACCCGCCTCGTAGAGTCCCTTCAATTCCGCGATGGTTGGCAGTCGCCACCCGCCACCGCACTTCGCGTTCAAACTTTGGCAGTACTCGTTGGCCTCTTTTTGAGTCAGCCTCCTCCCGTTGTCGTGCGGCGTCCATCGAAGATACGTCATCGGATCCACCCAAGTCTCGATGCCAAACCGCTCCATATCAGACTTTGGCGGCACGGAGACCGGTGGCGACGCCAGTGCCGCAGCAAACTTGCCGCAACTCCAGTACCGCTGGGTCGGCTCCGTCCGCATGGCCCTCCCGATCACCGCATCCACACAAACGGACAAATTTGGATTCACCTTGCTGGCCGCCGCAAACTCCCCACGCAGGATCCGGTCCGAGACATACAACGGCTCGGCCCCCTCGAATGGCTTGCGCCCCGTCAGCATTTCATAAACGACCACACCCAATGAGTACTGATCGGTCGGCTCGTATGCCAGCTTCCCTTCCAACTGCTCCGGCGCCATGTACGCGGGCGTACCAACAGCAACCCCGGTCTGCGTCAGGTTTTGGAACCCCAACCTCGCGATCCCGAAGTCGATCAATTTCACCCGCCCATCCGGCTGCATCAGAATGTTGCCCGGCTTGATGTCGCGATGGACAATCCCCTTGGCGTGGACGTGGTCCAGTGCCCGCGCCGTCTGGGTGATCCACGGCAAAGCCCTTTCCAGCGGCATCGGACCCTCGGCGATGATCTTCTGCAGCGACTTCCCCGGCACCAGTTCCATCGCGTACCACGGCGGATCGACGGCACTGCCCAGTTCCCCGGCATGGTATTCGAACAGGACCGGCAGGTTGTCGTGCGGGAACAGCGTACCCAATGTCCGGGCCTCGGTCTCAAACCGCAGCCGGACCTCCGTAAGATGGCGTTCCACTGTGGGCAAGCTGATCTTGGGCACTTTGACCGCCGCGAACCGGTTCAGCAACGGGTCAAAGCACTTGTACACAACCGACATGTCCGAAGAGCCCAACAACTCCTGGACTTCGTACCTGCCGATGCTGGAGGGCAGCTGCGTTGGGGAGGCCATGCTGATTCGCCCTCCAATTATTCCATGGCACACGGGAAATTCTTGATAACCTAACAAAGGGAGACACTTCCGATGCCCGTCGCAATCGACCACCTTCCAAAACTTGAACCGAAAACCGCTAGAGGAGCAGCGCGCCCTCCTCGTAGCGATGTTCGGGGGAAATCCCGGCATCAGAATTCCAGAAAACCCGTTCGGCCCGAGGCCTGACGTGGAACCAATCAGGGGGACGGGCATTCCCGCATCCGAACTCCTGATCCGGGACCGCCGCTAGTGCGGAGCCGGTTCGCGGGTCCAAACTTGCTGTGTGGTTCCACATTGGGCTTGATCGAGGTGATCGCAACCCTGTCCAGGAAGCGCAAAGCCAGCGAACTTTCCCCCCAGGAGTTCAAGGAAAAGTGCTTGGAACTCGAACAGGACTGGCAAACATTCGTTCAGCTTCACGTTGATTTCCAAGTTGTCGACCGGGCCAAGGACGTCGCGGACCGCTTCGCCCTCCGTGGTGCCGACGCCGCACATTTCGCGTCGCTCCTCCTCTTGGCTGAGGACGCGGCGCGCCTCGGGCGTGAAGTCGTCCTCCTGACCTCCGACCGGGAGCTACTGCAGACGGCAATGAGCGTCGGCATCCAAGCGATGGACCCCGGCTCCCACCCGCCGCCCGCCGTCCCATGACACTCTTCGACCTCCCAGACCCCAACGCCTTCGACCGGGACGGCCTCCGCGACCGCCTCGCGGAACTCGCCGCGCGCGGCGTCCGCATCGGCGGCAGTTCGTGGAAATACGAGGGATGGCTCGACCAGATCTACACCCGCTCCCTCTACCAGACCCGCAATAGATTCTCCAAACGCCTCTTCGAGGAAACCTGCCTCGCGGAATACGCCCGCGTCTTCCCCACAGTATGCGGAGATTTCGCCTTCTACCAATTCCCTACCCCTGAGTTCTGGGCCAAGCTCTTCCGCCAAACACCGCCCACCTTCCAATGGGGGTTCAAAGCCCCGGAACACATCACGGTGGCCAACTGGCCCGTCCAGCCCCGGTACGGAGCGCTCGCAGGCCTGCCGAACCACACATTCCTCGACGCACCCTTGTTCAACCAGGCTTTGCTCGGCGTCCTGGAGCCCTGGCGTGACCGCGTCGGGGTGATCGTCTTCGAATTCGGCACCTTCCGCCAGCGCGAATTTCGCAACGCTGCGGAATTCGTCGGAGCCCTCGACCCATTCCTCTCCGCCCTGCCCCAGGGTTGGCGCTTCGCAGTCGAAATCCGCAACGCAGACTTCCTGGTCCCCCGCTACTTCGACTGCCTGCGCGCCCACAAC
>CAITMP010000204.1 GCA_903893525.1 uncultured Acidobacteriia bacterium
GGGCATCGCCTACTCCCACCGCGGGGATCCCCGGATGGAACTGGCTTTCCCCGGCGCAATCGCGACGGTGGAAATCATCCCCGAGACTTCGAAGTTGTCACTTGGTTACACCCAACCGGAGGAGCTCCTCCGCTTGATGGCCGCGCTGGGCATCCCGCAGGAACGCGGCGAGACGATCACTGCGGCCATCCTTGATTGGAGGACCCCTCCACCACAAGGTTCATCCAGCCCCTTCGATGCCTTTTATTTGTCACAAACTCCGTCTTTTGTCCCCATGCGCACGTCTTCGTTTCTTGAGACCGAGGAATTGCTTCTAGTGCGCGGCGTAACTCCGGACATCTACTACGGCACCGCCCTTGACGGCCACGGAGTAAACAGTGGTCGGGCCGGACTCCGCGATTGCGTTTCAGCGCATGCCAGCGGTGGCGGACTCGACGTGAACACCGCCCGGCGGGAGACGCTGATCGCCATCGGGGTGGACCCCGGCGATGCCGCAGCCATTGTGCAGCGCCGCTCCATCCGCCCCATCCTCGAACAGGCCGAATTCGAAGAAATCCGCAAAGCCGTAGGCCCGGCCGGCAACCGTCTGGGATATGGCGGCAACTCCATGTATACGTTGCGGGCGACGGTCCAGTTGCTGGGAACCGACGGCAAGCCAACCGACTTCCGACGCACTGTGGCCGCCTTGGTAAAGAGATTCGACCCCAACAACAAACAGAACCGCGCGCCGGGTTTCGAAGTCGTGAGGTGGTATGACCGCGACTGAAATCACGCCCCAGGTTTCCCTACCGCCGGCGCGAAACCGCTCCAGCCGCGGCTACTTGGTTTTCGGCACCGGTTTGGGAGTAGCGGCTGGCGAACGCGATTTGGAAGTCGCAATAGCCAGATCGCGGCCCTCGGGTTCCAAACTTCTGGCTGCCGCCACAATCCGGGACTTCCGCACCCGTCCGGCTGCCGACTGGGGCACCGAATTTGCAGCTTTCCTCGCCGCGGCTGGCGAAAGGGATCTGGCCGCAACCCTTTTGTTGCCCCGCAACGAAGTAATCGTGAGAACCGTGGCGCTCCCGGGCGTAGCGGCCAACGACATCGCCGCCGCCGTGGAACTCCAGGTGGAAACGCTCCACCCCTGGGGTGACGACGAGCAAGTGGCATTCGCCTGGCTGCCTGTGGGAATTGGCAATGCCCTCGTTGGCGTCGTCAGGAAGAGCATTTTGGACGCTTACGAGACTTTGTTCTCGGAAGCGGGAATTCCCATCGCAGGCATTAGTTTCTCGGCGTCGGCCATCCATGCGGCGCTACGGGTTCGCGACGCCGGTCCGACAAGTTTACTGGCCTTCGATGCCGCTGATGGCGGCGTCGAGATTTACGGGGAAAGCGCTTCGCGTCCCGCGTATTCCGCAGGTTTCCGGCTCCCGCCCGAACGGGCGCTGGCAATCGCGCGGTCTGAATTGCGCCTCGAACCGGGATTTCCGGCAGTCACTTGGCCGGAGAGCCTTGGACTGGCGGGTTCCGCCAATTCAGCAGCGTGGGCGGCGGCATTGGCTGCATCGGCCCCGCTGACTGCGAAGTACGCCAACCTGCTCCCGAAGGACCGGCGGGCATCCAGTGCACGCCGGCAATATGTTGTTCCCGGCATCCTCGCGGTGCTGCTCGCGTTGGCGTTGGCCGTTGTTTTTGCGGTAATGCCCGCATTGGACCGGCGGGACTACCTGACAGCCCTCACCGCAGAGACCAAACGGTTGGAACCACGCGCGGCACGGGCTCAGGCACTGGAAAAAAATGCGGCCACGGCGCGGGGCAGGATTTCAGCGCTGGACAATTTCCGCAGACGCCCGCAGGCGGATTTGGAGATCCTGGCAGAGTTGACCAAGTTGCTGGCGGCACCGGTTTGGACGAACTCGGTGGAGATCTACCCCGATTCGGTGGTCGTGGCAGGAGAAGCCGAACAGGCCGCACCCCTGCTGAAGATCCTCGACTCGTCGCCGCTGTTTCAAAATTCCGAATTCTCCCTGTCCGTCACCAGAAACGGA
>CAITMP010000205.1 GCA_903893525.1 uncultured Acidobacteriia bacterium
GGCCAACAATTCGCCAAGTTCGACACGACATTCCACTACCCCAGGACCCTCAGCCTAGTTTCGGCAGGCACAGTGGTCAGCGACACCGCCGACGGCGATTTCCGCGTCACTCGGCGCGTGGCCGACGTTCCGGTGCGTTTGCTTGGCTTCAACCTCGGCCAATACCAGTGCAAGGAGTCCTCCAGGGACGGCTTCACCGCCGAAGTATGCGCCAACAAGGAATTGGAGGATGCGCTGCGTCCCAGAGCCCAGCAGGTCCCCATGGACCTGCAAACCCAGATGCCCGGCAGGTCAGCCAGGCGTGCGATGAACCAATCCTCCGGCGATTCGGTCGTGTTGGCCCCACCGCCGACGCGCAGTCCGGTCGAACGCCTCTCCCAGATCGCGCTCGAAGTGGACGAGGCGACGGTATTCTTCCGGTCCAAATTTGGAGACCCTCCGCTCAAGCGAATCGAGGTGACACCCGTGCCGGGCCGCTTCGGCCAAGGCTTCCCCGGCATGCTCTACCTGCCCACGGTGAACTACTTGGAGCCGGTTGGAATGGTTGGCGGCAACACCCCGGCCCAGCAATCCTATTTCCGGGACCTGCTGATCGCGCACGAGGTGGCCCACCAGTGGTGGGGCAACATTGTGGCGTCCGGCTCGTACCACCACGAATGGATCATGGAGGCTCTGGCCAACTATTCGGCCATCCTGTACTTGGAATCCAGCATGGGCCCCAAATCGGTCGAACTGGCGCTGGACACCTACCGGAAAGCGCTTTTTCAACTGGGTCAGGACGGTGCCACTGCGGAATCGGAAGGACCTGTCGTCCAAGGGCGGCGGCTGGAGAACTCCAACAACCCCGCCGCGTCCATCGCGGTCATCTATGGCAAGGGCACGTGGATTCTCCACATGCTGCGTAGACGGATGGGTGACGAAAACTTCCTCAAGATGCTCGGCGAATTGCGGCGTCGGTACCAGTGGCAGACGGTCGACACGGAGACGCTGCGGGCCCTTTCGTCCGAATTTCTGCCCAAAGGCTCTGCGGACCCAAAACTTGAGACGTTTTTCGATACCTGGGTGTACGGAACCGGCGTCCCGGCCCTCAAACTGAACTTCTCGGTGAAGGGCAAGCCCGGGGCCTACAAACTGACCGGAACCTTGACCCAGTCGGATGTCCCCGAGGAGTTCAGCGTGGCGGTCCCGGTGGAAATCCAGACCGGCAACGGCAAGCGCGTCGTCCAGCTGGTGCGGACAGGCTCCGAGGCTGCACCGTTCACCGTCAACGTGACCGCTCCCAACGCGAAAGCGGTGCTCGATCCCGCCTGGAGCATCCTGCGCCGGTAGCGGCGCGTCCAGAAGCTTGCGAGGAGCAGGGATCTTACTTGCCGTTTTGTGGGAGACCAAGGCAAGGGCAGTCACGGGCGGCTATACTTGGGTCGCTTTTTTACGACCCTAAAGGACAGGAAAAAGGAGATTGGTCGCGATCTCCTTGCAAAAATGTGCCGCGACTTGAACATCGACCCGCACGACCTTTAACAGGAGCAATAATGTCCGCACTCGAATACCCCGCAACCTTTACCACTGGCTGTGACGGACGAACTCTAGTTGAATTCGTAGATCTCCCGAACGTCGCCACCGATGGAGCCGATCTTCGGGAGGCAATTGCGGAGGCAATGGACGCTCGCGGATCGGACCTCTCCATCCGGATGTCACTAGGAGAAGACATTCCCGCACCTTCGGCTCTGAAGACGGGTCAGCGGCTTGTACCCGTTCCACTTTGGCTCGCTCCAAAGATAGCACTTCACTTGGCGATGCGGGATGAACGAATCAACAATTCCGAATTGTCCCGTCTTCTAGGCGTCGATGAAAGTACGGTCCGCCAAATGCTCGACCCGGCGCACACCTCGAAACCGGTCGGCATCCAAGCAGCGCTGGCGGCCTTGGGGAAACAGATGACCGTGGAAATCCGGGACGCAGCCTGACCCTCAAGAAAGGGCCACAGAGCCGATCAGAACGTTTTGGCGTTTGGCCGAAAACTCCATGCCCAGAGGATCGGATTCAACGGGTCACTGTCGAACCGGATACCCGATCCGCATGGGCTCACGAAAGAATGCGCATTCAGCAACCTCGCCGCGATTGTAGTCGATCCACCACGCTAATTCGCGGAACACCATCTTGGTTCTTGAACGTCCACTAGGCAGTGAATGGGTCAAAAAAGGGCGATCCGGATTACCACCGGATCGCCCGTCTAAATCTGGAGCCACCCGTCAGATTCGAACTGACGACCCTCTCATTACGAATCAGCATTTGGCCGGTTTTAACCGAACTGCCTCGAACTGCGTTCGTTTGCCTAAATTGCTGATTTTACAGTAAGATAGGAGTGGTTTCGCGGTAAGCGCTTGATTCGCTGGGACCTCCGTGGAGGACCCAAAACCGTTTTGAATCCGTTTCAAAACGGATGCCGCCAAACCGGAACGGAGAACGCAGCGATGCCAGTTGAGAGGCTGACGCAGGATCGGGTGGAGAAGGCGAAGCCGGGCGAAATGCTCTGCGATGACAGGGTCACCGGGCTCATGCTCATTTCGCAGAAGCGGGTGAAGACGTGGGTGGCGCAGCGGGAAGTGAAGGACCCGGAAACCGGCGTGCGCAAGACGGCCCGCGTCAAGCTCGGTCACTTCCCGGAGGTCACGGTGCAGGAAGCGCGGGACCTCGCCAAGGAGGAACTGCGCAAGATGGAGAAAGGCCGTGACCCGCACAAGGAGCGCAAGCCCGATCTGACCGTCAAGGCCGCAGTGGAGGAGTACATCAAGGGCGCGGTGGACCTCCGGCCTCGAACCCTCCAGAACTATCGCTACCATCTTGAACACTACCTCGAACCAACGCCCGAGGTCCGGCGCAGGATGGAGGACGCAAACAAGAAGCTGGATTGGAGCGTCATCGGCCACCTTCCCCTATCGGACCTCGGCAAGAAGCCCACCATTGTTCGCAACCTCCATCTGGAACTAACGAAGTCCTGCGGGAAGGCAACGGCGAACGGAGTGATGCGGACGGTCAGCGCCGCATACAACGGGATGCTGGCTTTGGCGATGGAGTTACCGCCGAACCCGGTAACGCGGGCTGGCGTCATCCGCTGGCACCGCATCAAGCGCCGTGACGTGCGCATCGGTGAGGACGGCTTCAGCGCGTGGGGCGCGGCGCTGCAAACCATCCGCAATCCCATCCGCCGGGCGCTCCGGCTGTTCCTCCTCCTCACCGGGCAGCGCGATGAGGCAACGCGGACGATGATGTGGAAGCACGTCGATTTCAAGCGCTCCAAGATCCACTACCCGGCCCCAAAGGGTGGCGAGTCAGCCGCGTTCGATCTGCCGATGAGTCCACAGGTCCGGCAGGTGCTCGAATTCGTCCGGGTGTTCTCCACCGAGGCGTGGGCATTTCCGGGTTCCGAGTTCGTATGGCCAGCACGCTCCAAGACTGGTCACATCAGCGAGAGCAAGGAACAGCGCCGGACGGAACTGCTGAACCCGCACGCGCTGCGCAGGACCTTCATCAGCCTCGGTTACGAAGTGGCGCCCAACAAGTACGTGAGCTTCATCGCCAACCACGCTTGCCGCGACACGATCACGGACGAATACTTTGAACCCACCCTCGAATCCGTGGGCCGTGTTCTGGAGACGGTGGACAAAGCGATTCTGGAGAAGATCGGAATTGATTTGGCCAAACTGTTGGGCAGCACGGAACTCGTTTCGACTCAATTCAAGGCATCCTCGGACGAATAAATCCAGTTGCGTAGGAACGCGGGTCCGGTATACTCTTAGGTGAACCGCCCGCGTGAGCGACGGTGTGTGGTCATCCAGTTCAAACTGACGGCCCTGGTGTTCAGGTTCTCGATTCATTGAGGCCCACCTAAAGATTTCGGTTCGAGAGCGCAACCGGCCCTTCATCAGGGCTTGCGCCTGCCGTTATCTTTAGGTGGGCCTTCTGACTTTCCGGCCCTTCTGAAAGACGGCGTAAATCCGACAACAAGGACTTACGCAATGACACCGACAGTACAGACCGAGGCCGCGCCCGTCACCGCGCCTCGCTTCAACGGAATCAAACGCTACCTCAACCCGAAGGAAGCGGCTGACTACCTCGGGGTGGGCCACAGCACCCTATCAATTCACCGCATGAACGGCACCGGCCCGGCTTGGATCAAGTGGGCCATGAACGTCCGCTATGACGTTCTCGAACTGGACCGCTGGATGGCTGCGAACACGGTGACGCCCGCGCCCGCGCCCGCGCCCGTCACATCGAAGCGCCGGGTAGGACGCCCGCGCAAGCGGCAGGAGGTGGTGGCATGAGCACCTCCACTATCCGAAGCTTCAAGGTCTGCTTTTGTAGGCTGACTGATCAGGATTGTTCCGAATACGTCCGTGCCGACATGGAAAGGGTTATCTGCTGGCTGGAGGAGCGCGGCATCCCAACACTCGAAGCTGATTACGGCTGTGACTGGTTGTACGAGCTAAAGTTCAGGTCTGCAGACTACATGGCTGTGAAGAGGGCGTTGGTGCAGTGCCTACTCGACGGGCTGTTCAACTGGTGCCAATGCCGCAACTGGATATACGAGCGGGACCACTTTGGCCGGACCTACGAGGCCAGTGGGCGCATGGAGTCCAGGAGACTTCGCTTTTTCGACATTGCTGAAAAGGAGATGGTTCAGGCGGGAAAATAAAGGGCGCAGCCAGCAACTGCGCCCTGTTCCGTCTTGCCATGAGATGGCGATTCCAGAACGACTGAAGCCTTACTAAGTATAGCTGGAATCGCCATCTCTGATACGGCGCGGAACCTCCTGCCATGACCAATAAGTGGCCATGAGCAAAACGACAAAGCAACCTATCACGGCGCTCGATTGTGCGCTTGATTACGGCACACGCGGGTTCCATATCTTCCCCGTCCACCGCGTCCTTGAGGGCGGTGCGTGTTCCTGCGGCAACGGCAAGTGCAGTAGGATCGGGAAGCACCCGGCGACCAAGAAAGGATTCAACGACGCCACGACCGATCTTGCGAGGATTCGCCAGTGGTGGACCGAGGCCGAATACAATATTGGCTTTTGCCCGAGTCTCAGCGGACTCGTGGCGATGGACATTGATGTAGGTCTGGATAAAGCCGGACAGCGGAAGGTGGGTGACCAGTCGTTAGCCGCGCTGGTTGACCGCGCCGGTCACCCACTGCCCGATACGCTGACTGTGATAACCGGCAGTGGTGGCGAGCACATCTACTTCTCCACCGCACTCGATATCCAGAAAAGCGAGGGCAGGGTTGGCAAGGATATCGACGTTCGCGGGTACGGCGGTTATGTCATCCTTCCTCCGTCGAATCATGCATCCGGTCAGCAATACCGCTGGAAGGGCGGTGACTCCGGGAAGATCGCTGCGGAGTTACCAGACTGGCTGGCTTCGCTGATGGTAAAAAAGCCCACGTCACCGGACGTGACGGTGCGCCGCGCTGCCGCGCCCGCGCCGGGTATCGAGCAACCTGATTTGCAGCCAGACAGCCCGAATGACCGCCTGACGCACTCGCAGGTGCGGGAACTTCTGAATGCAATTCCCGCCAGCCAGCGTGATCACTGGATGATGTTCGGCCACGTCCTGCGGACTATCGCAGATTGGATCGGCGGTGAACAGAAGGCGTTCGAGGTCTGGGATGCGTGGGCTGCAACTGGCGATGGGTATGGAGGGCCGGAGGATCAGCGTTACCATTGGGCAACCTTCACCGAACCAACGCAGCACCCCATTGCACTGCTCATAGGACACGCAAGGGATAACGACTGGAAGCCCTCGGAGGAGTTCCACAGAGCGGGCCGGCAATTGCGTTCCGAGGCTGCAAGGAAAGCGCTGGACTCGTTACCTGCCAACGCCTCGCCCGAAGACCTCCGGCCTGTGCTGGCCCTCATCGTCAAGCTGCCAGCGATGGATCAGGACGGGTTCCTGAAAGAACTGAAGGCCAAAACGAAGATCAGCATCGGAGCGTTGCGGCGCGAAATGCCGATGGCCGATGAGACTGAAGACACCGACGCGGGCCTGATCGTAGCCAAGCAGGTACTTGCCGAACATTACGACGGTGGTCGCGCCGGGTCCTCAGACTCATACGTACCCTCCGGCAGGATTGGCCGTCTGGACCTGAAGGGTGGCTGCTACACAGCGTATACCGTGTTCCGGCTGGTAGCTGAGGACCTTGCCCGGCGCGGCCTTGCCCGCACAGTCTCAGCCCACTTACGGGCCGGGCGTCAGACCGTCCGGGACTTCCTGACGGAGCGGTACGGCGTGTTGATTGGTGAGCGCCAGTATTTCACGCCCCGAGGCCGGACGCCGGATCAGGCGGATGTGGTGGACTTCCTGCGGGCGTTAAGGAGTGCAACGCGACGGGGTCACAGATAACATCACTACCCTTCTATTCAGCTTGCTTTGGGCAATCAAACCGCATGAAGGCCATACCAAAACCGAGCAGTTGAAGCTGAC
>CAITMP010000206.1 GCA_903893525.1 uncultured Acidobacteriia bacterium
CGATAGTTTTTCTCGACGTAGGGCATGATGTCGGTGACGAAGTCTTCGGTGAATTCGTCGCGGGGGGGAGGACCCCCGGCGGTTGCCGGACCACGTCCGCCACCACCTTGCACCTGGCTGGTGTGGCCAGCAGGCATCACGACGATCATGGGCTTGGCCTTTTTCGCCGCAATCAGGTTGTCGAGGATGAAACCGGCGCGCCCGACCGAGGTCCAAGCTTCATCGGAATCGCCAGCACCATGCAGGAGGTAGAAGACAGGGTACTTCTGGTTGCCAGCTTCGTAGCCCGGAGGCGTGTAGACGTGCATGCGCCGGAACTTGCCGAGTGCGGAGGAGTGGTAGGTGATGGCGGAGACGGCACCGTGGGGGACCTCTTTCGTGTCCTGGGCGTCCGAGCCGGGGACTACGACGAGGCTCCAGACGTTGGTGTTGGATTCACTGATGGAGGGATTGCGTGGGTCGATCACGGCCACGCCGTTGACGGCGAAGGTGTAGCGATAGGAACCGGGGTCGACGGGTCCGATGGTGGTTTCCCAAACGCCGTTCTCCGCCTTGGTCAAGGTTGCGGCGGGATTGGGTGGCGCACCTCGGCCTCCGGCCAACTGCGGAATGTCGGCACCGCGCAACGCTACCGTGGTGGCGTTTGGCGCTAGGATGCGGAAGACAATGCGGTGGTCCGGCAGGACTTCCGGGGATGTGACCACCGGGCCCTGGGGACCGCGTCCGGCGGCGGGAGGTGCTGCTGCCGGGGCCGGGGCTTGGGCGATCAGGGTGGTGGAAAGTGTGAAAGTGGCGATGGCGACTTGGATCGTTCGGATGCTGCGGGGAAACATGGAAACTCCTGTGACGGTTCTGAGACTATCACAGGTCGGATGGGCCGAACGCAGATCGACACGCGCGAGAGGGGGTACGAACCCCCTCTCGCACTCTAAACTACTTCTTTGCAACTGTCAGGGTTGCGTTGGAAACTGCAGTCACCGCCGCCTCAGCCGTCTTCCCGTTGACCTTGTAGGAACCAGGGTCGAGCGCATCCATAACCGCTTTTGAAATGGTTAGCGTTTTTTTCGCAAGGTCGAACTGCGCGGCGGTTTCCTTCCCCGCGCCGTCAACCAGACTGGCAGACACCATCGCCTCCAACCGCTTTCCCGTCAATGTGAACACGCAGTCTACGGCGCATGGGCTGGTTGGAGGATACGCCGCCGGGTCAAGTTTGTCGAGCAATGGCACCAGCGAGACCTTGGTGGGTATGGTGACCAAGTTAGCCCCCGCATTTTGCAGAATCAGTTGGTAATCGCCGGCAGCGACTTGGTCCAAGTGCGTCAGTGTAAGCGTTACACCACTGTTGTCCGCTACGGCCTTCACCTCCCCGGAATCCAGTAGTTTGGACCCGGCTGCGTCCTGCAAAAGGAACAGTTTGGCCTGTGCGAGGTTGCTTCCGGCAATCGTGATCCCGCACGACGACGGGTCGCATTTCTCTCCACCGACCTTGACACTGACGGTCGCAGTGGTTGCGGTAGCCGCCACGCCCAAGGTCTGACTGGTAGGCAGTTCGGTGGCGTTCGGCCCGGTTACGACGAACACACCGTAGGACTTTCCCTTGAGAGCTTTGATATCTGCCACTTGGAAGGCGACTGTCGCAGAAGTGTTTTGACCCCCTGCCAAGCTGATGGCGGCCTCCGCCTTCACCGTGTCGGTTGTCTCAATGGCATTCTTGAGTCGGACGAGAAGTACCTTATCCAAGTTTTCTCCCTTGAGCGAACACGTAAGCGCCGTGCCCCCACTGTCGGCCTTGCTCAAGTCGATGGTGCCAGCTGCACCCTTGCAATCGATGGATGTTAACGAAGGCTGGTCGTTGTGGACCTCTTGGACATGAATCCCCGACGCGATCACGTAGGTCCGCTCGGTGAATGAATGGAGTTCGTCCGGGCTCCAGTTCTTATAGTGCCAATCCTTGTCGTTGCTGGATACTTTGGTCTTGCTCGGCGTTCCGATTTTTCGGGAGAAGATGTCGGCAGGCAGGAAAGTCACGAACGGTGCGGCACCTTTGATGGGTACGACGATCTTATAGGCCATCGACGAGCTGAAAGCCAAGTCGTTGAGGGCATGAATCTGTTCCAAGTAGCGATCCTGGAACAGCTTGCCCATGCCTGGAATGACTGCGGAGCGGACCACACCAACGGTTGCCTGTAGGCCCGTATTTCCGAAAGGCGAGATTCCAGCGGCGATGTCTCCGGCAACTTCCAATGCACGCATACTGAAATTCCGGCGATCGTAGACTTGGCCATGGGACTGTGTGTTTCTCACCACGAGTTTGTCCATACCCGAGTAAAACCGCTGGTCATCGACAGCAATACTGACGTTGTGCATCAGGAACTCCTGTGTAGTATTCAGGTTGCGCATCACAACTTGGAAGACAATGAACTGGTCTGCGACGTGGCGGCCGAAATTATCGGCCGCCAGCTGCCAGGGCATCATTACCATGGAACAGGCCATGTCGGAGGGGGTGACCGCATTCGTGATTGCGCCGGTTAGGGCGGTAGTGGCCACATTGGCTGCGTCTTCGGGTGTCTGGCCGGGCTTTGGGGTGATTTGTTTTTTTGCGCTCAGTTCGTCGATTGTTTTCTTGATCGGAGATGTCTCCCCGAGATGATTTGCCAATGTTGTGTTGAACAGTTCGCCGTCAATTCCAATTCCAGAGTTCGTGAGAGATTCCAACGCCGAAGCCAGATCGACTATCGGGCTGTATTCGGCCCCATTCCCAAGCTTGTACTTGATCGTCTGCTCAAAGGTCAGCTCGCATGGAATGTAATCGTCGAGAGGAGTCAGGGGATGGGCCGCCTGCTTGCGGGACACGAATTGTCGGATAAGGATACCTTCCAGCCGCTTCAGGTTAGCGGCTGCTGATGCGGCGACAGTTGACGCGGAATCGGATTGTTTACGCGCGGATTCCGATGCTGTCTCGGCGGCTGCGCGGGCCGTCTCAGCAGCAGTTTTGGCCTTTTCAGCAGCCACCGAGTGTTGCGCGTTGGCAACAACTGCCGCACTTGCAGTTTCGGCGTGCTTCCGCG